>JAJDEI010000151.1 GCA_029259845.1 Planctomycetaceae bacterium
GATGGTTTCGTACCCCCTGGACCGCGAGCTTGAACTCGCAACAGTGACATCGCTGCTGACAACCGTCGCTCCCAAGGCGCAGGTGACCCCGGATGCGGCCAATCACCGGTTGCTGGTCATCGCCACGGCGGCCGATCACGACGCGGTCGCCTCGACGATCCAGGAAGTGGCCAAAGACGCCGGTGTCGAGCTGCCCGAACTGCGGTTCTATCCGCTCGTCAAGGTCGACGGCACGCGGGCGGTGTCGCTTCTGCAGACGCTCGTTCCGGCGGCCCAGTTGACATTCGACGCGGCGCTCCGCCGTCTGACGTCCGTCGCCACGCCGGCGGATCAGCAGGTCATTGCGGACACACTCGCCAAACTCGAAGAAGTTTCCGCCGAACCGGAGGAGCGGATTCTGACGATCTACGATGTCTCCCCGACACAGAAGTCGCGATTCTCATCGCTGTCCGCCAGCCTGTCGCCGCAACTGACGCAAATGCAGGTTTTGAGCGACGCCGAGCCGGGAGAATTGGCCATTTGGGCCACGCCCTCGGAGCACGCGGTGATCAAGAACGTGCTCGACCAGCTCGACCGGGACCTGCCGGAGTCGCTCAGGCCCAAACTTGTGTCGTATCCCATCCTCAAGACCGACGCCGCCAGTCTCAGCGAGGTGCTCACGCCGCTGTTTCCGGATGTTCGCATCACGGTCGATGCAAAGGCGAACCGGCTGCTGATCTGGGCGCGGCCCGCGGAGCACAAAACGCTGCGAGAAGCATTGGACGAATTGGATACAGACGCCCCGGTCGAAGCTGAGTTCGAAGTCATGGCATATCCCATCGAAAGCGTGACGCCGGACATCGCCTCGCAGATGATTCAGGCCGAACTGCCCGGACTGACGGTCATTTCTGATCCGACCGCGAAGACGCTCATCATTCGGGCCCGGTCGCGCGAGCACAAACGGATCGCCGTCCTGCTGGACGCACTCAAGGGCTCCGGTTTGGGAGCGCGCGAGCGTCAGGTCGTCGTCTACCCGGCGATCCCCGGGGATCCGAACGCGGTTTACAACTTCTTCTCCCGGTCAATTCCAGCGGCATCCGTGTTGGTCGATCCCTCGACGGGGCGAATGACGGTTTGGGCGACGAAGGCCGAACATGAGCAGATCCGCGTCGCTGTCGCCGACATGACCGGCACCGGCGAAGGAGCGTTGGAAACGAGCCTCAAGACGTACGCCATCGACGACGCGCTGCCGGGACCGATGACGGCCATGGTCAATCAAGTGGCACCCAACGCGAAATTGGCGACGAGTGTCGACGGACGTCATTTGCTGGTGTGGGCACGAGAATCAGATCATGCCCTGATCCGGGATGTCGTGGCCGGCCTTGCCGAGGGTCTGGACCGTGTGGATGAAGGGGCGCTCGCGGTCTTCGACGTGAAGAAGATTGGCACAGCCACAGCACGGACGTTGCTGGCACCCATCGTCCCGCAGGTCACCTTTTCTGACTCACCGGACGGGAACGCATTGTTGGCCTGGGTCGAGGAAGACGACCGCCAACGAATCGCCGCGGCCATCGAACAGGTCAGCAGCGACAAGGCCCTCAGCGGAGAGCGCACACTGAAGATTTATGATCTGGCCGACGTTGGCGGTTCGCAGGCCCAACAGGTTCTTGTGTCCACGATGCCTGCGGTCAGCTTCACGTCGACCGACGGCGGCAAAACGGCCGTCGTCTGGGCGAGACAGGCCGAACACGAACAGATCGAGGCAACCATCGCTCAGTTGGCCAAGACCGATCCGTTTCGCGATGACCGCGACATGGAGATCTACTCGATTCGGGATCTGGGGCCCAACGTGGCCAGCATGCTCCAAACGCTTCTGCCGAATGCAACCAGCTTTACCGGACCGCAGCCGGACACAATCGCTGTGATGGCACTCTCGGAGGAACACCGGCAGATTGCCGCACTGCTTGAAGGCCTCAAGAGATCCCGTCGAATCCGAGGGAAATCCATCGCTGCCTTTGACATTGGCCGTTCTGACCCTGAGGCGGTCCGGCAGATCATGCAGCCGCTCGTCACTTCCGACGTTCAGATCACAGTCGACGCAAAAACCCGGAAAGTGTACGTGTGGACCTTCTCGGACAAGCTCAAGGACATCGAAGCGATCGTTCGCAAGGTCACGGAACAGCAAGAGCAACAGGACGAGCTGGCGACGCGGACCTACCACTTGAATCTCGGAGATGCCGACGACGCCCAACAAGCGCTGCAGGCGCTGATGCCCAATGCCACGCTGGTCACAGATAGCGACCGAAAAGTGCTGGTGGCAACAGCGACAGCCGAACAACACAAACTGATCGAATCGGTCGTCGAGGAAATGCGGGGAGCCTTCGGCGGCGATGGCGGCCCGCGACCGGTCACGTATCCGCTCAAGACGGCCGATCCCGATTCGACATTGCTGACGCTGCAGAATCTGTTCGCTCGCACTCCCGACGTCTCACTGTCGGTCGACCGGCCCACGCGGACACTGGTCGCGATCGCCCGGCGCGACCAGCAGGAAACCATCCGCACGCTGATCGAGCAACTTGACGATGTGGACGCTGGAGATCGCAGGCGGACGATCGCCGCCTATGACATCGGCCGTGCGGACCCCGAGGCAGTCCGGCAGATCATGCAGCCGCTCGTCGACGCCGACGTCCAGATCACGGTCGATGCCAAGAGCCGAAAAGTATTCGTGCGGGCCTTCTCGGACAAGCTCGACGAAATCGAAGCGATCGTCAAGAACATCACCGCGCAACAGGATCCTGAGGACGAATTGGTAACGCGGACGTACCAGTTAAATCTGGGAGACGCCGACGACGCCCAACAGGCGCTGCAGGCGCTGATGCCCAATGCCACGCTGGTGACCGACAGCGACCGGAAGGTCCTGGTAGCGACCGCGACGGCCGAGCAGCACGAACTGATTGATTCGGTGGTCGAACAAATGCGGGGGGCCTTCGGCAACGATGGCGGACTGCAACCGGTCACGTATCCGCTGAAGACGGCCGATCCGGACTCGACGCTGCTCACGTTGCAGAATCTGTTCGCCCGCACGCCGGAAGTCTCGCTGTCGGTCGACCGGCCCACGCGGACATTGGTCGCCATCGCGCGGCCTGAGCAGCAGGAAACAATCCGCACGCTGATCGGACAACTCGACCAGACGGACGCTGAAGATCGCAGACGGAGCGTCAGGGTGTACTCCCTGAGGGGCACGGACAGGGCGTCTGCGATCTCCATCGTCGGAACATTACTCGAGGGAATCGACCCCGACGCGAAGGTGGCATTCAATCCTCAGAGCCGACAGGTTGTCGTGACCACACGGCCCGAAGGACATGCCCGCGTGAAGGAAATGGCCGCTGAGCTGGGGACTTCCGAAAAACGGGAGGTCGAAGTCTTTCAGCTCGAACGGACGGAGCCGCTCACCGCGCTTCTGGCCATCGACGGAATCTTCGACGACGGAACGACCGATCCCGCAGACCTGCCTTCTGTTCAGACGAATGACGAATCGCAACAACTCATTGTGCGCGCGACGGCGGAGCAGATCGAACAGATCCGCGAAGTGCTCGTCAAGATGGGAGAGATCACACTGACGAATCGGGCGGACAGCACTCGCCGTATTCGTGTGATCCCCATTGATGGCGATTTCGAGCGGGCCATGCCCCGCATCGAGCAGCTTTGGCCCCGGCTCCGGAAGAATCCGCTGCGCATCCTCCGCCCGGGCGGGAACGGTCCGGGGACCGACCGCGAGGATCTTCCGGTACCGGACGAGGACGGGAGCGAATCCTCGCTCCGACCACAGGGACCGGACACCGTTCCCTCGCTCTCGCAGGAGCCCGGTGCAAGGGCGCTGGAGCGCTTGCTGCGACATTCGCCACCCCCCCGGTCGGACGACTCGACTCAAACCGTCGCATTCGTGCCCGACGAGAAGCCGGCGGAACCGGCGGCGCAATCGGCCTCCTCCGGCGATGCCGTCGCCGCGGCTGCCGACTCGACAACCTATGGCGACGCTGAAACCGGTGACGATGCGACAACGGATGCGAGCAACGCGGACGTTCCCGCCGCTGATCCTCCGCCGGTGGTCATCATCCCAGGTCCGGATCGTGTGACTGTCGCCTCGGAGGACGTTGAGGCGCTTAATCAGATGGAGTCGTTGTTGCGGAGCCTGTTGGCTCGCCGGCGCTCGGTTCGTGGGAGAGATTTCACGATGTATGCGCTGCAAAACGCGAGTGCCGTGACGGTCGCAGACACTTTGAACGAATTCTTCAAACGCAACTCCCCCGTCTCCTCCGGAAATGTGCTCGTCGTCCCGGATTATCGGCTCAATGCCCTGATTGTTTACGCGGGCCGCGCCGATCGGGACCGCATCGAGACGTTGATTCAAACGCTCGACTCGGAGAACGTCCCGTCCTCGCTCGCCTCGTTTCAACAGCGTATCGTTCCCGTGGAACATGCCAACGCGACGGACATCGCCAAAACGCTCAAGGGAATCTATCGGGCACAAATGACGACCGGCGGCGGGCGGCGGAGCGTCTCGATTCCCGAGGGAGTTCCCGCCTCGATCGCCAGCGTTCTCCGGCAGATCAACGCGGCCTCGTCTTCGCCGTTGCTGACGGTGGAGGTCGACGAGACGACGAATTCACTGGTGGTGATGGCCCCCACCAACCTGTTGGACGAAGTCTCAGAACTCGTCACCCAGTTGGACGAAGCAGCTGCCACAAGTGAAGCCCGCCTGCTGCGGATCATCCCACTTCGTAAGACGCGGTCGACCTACGTCATGGAGCTCCTGCAGAAGATTACGGATTAGACGGCTGCTTTCCGTCGCGGGGCGTGGTCGCTTCGCGGGGCGTGAGGACGCCGTCGCCGTTCCGGTCGATCTTCTCAAACTCGCGGCTCCGTCCGGGCGAGTCGGCTGAGAACTCCCGCAGGGTCAATTGGCCGTCGCCGTCGGCATCGCGGGCGAGGAACCAACTCGGCATCTTGCCCAAACCGCGAGACGGGCGGACGAAAAACTTCGTATTCCGCTGACGGACTTCGGTCTTTGTACCGCCGCCGGACTCAGTCGTGACGTCGCCGGATTCCGAACCGCGCTCCCCTTCTACCGAGACAGAATCACCAACGGTTGGCTCGGTTCCGCCTGAGGAGACGTCGACTGGTCGGACAACAGAGACCGGTGCCCGCGCCCGTCCATACGCCAGGATGTGCGTCTGGAATTCGGAGAGGGTCACGACGCCGTCGTGATCTCGGTCAATCGCTGACGGCTGGCCGCTCATTTGCTGCCATTCCTCCTTGTCGAGCTGGCCATTGCCATCCTGGTCATACTGCCGGAGGAGTGCGGCGGCATAGCGAACCACTTTGGGGGGCGCTTCTCCCGCAAACGCACGGTCAGCCGTTCCGCCCGACACCTGGGCAATCGCAGGAAGCGACACTGCCGACATCGCAAGCGACGTCACAACGAGGAGGGAACTCCGGCGAACATCCCGGCGTTGCACACCCCGGCGTTGCACGAAGGAGCCGATGTTTCCCAGCGGGTCGGTTGTGGTCATGAGATTGGTTGTTGCCGGAGTGAAGAGCCACGAATTCCCTGCACCCACCTTACCCATTCTGCTGTGCCGACGACACGGGCAAATGTGGCAGGACCGGGGTCGGGATGCCTTGGTGGAGGATGAAAGTGATGCTCTCCGAAATGGGATGGTGATCTGTAAGTGTAATGGATACCAATGGTTGAGGGATTGTCACGGATCTGTGAATCATCCCGCAAGGCTGTCCGGATTCAATCTCAGAATCGTGCTGTTCGCTCGATGTGAAATCTTGACATTCTCGGTCCGGAGTCCTATCATCGGGACCAGACGGTTGAGTAAACGACGACTGATGCGAGTCTGGGCTTTCGCCAGAAAGTCCTTCCCACCTTCGGAACATCCCACCTACCCGTTCCGTTTCGCACTCCCGGTCGTCAGCCACGAGTCCTACCAAGAAAACTCACCGATATGTCGGCTCTTCAAACAAGCACCCAGTGCGTCAGCGCTCGCTCTGCGCAGCGGTTGACCCCATCGGATCTCAGACGGGCCCGCGATTTGTTTCGCGCGGACGGCCATTTCGAGCAGTTTGCCTTCGAGCAAAACGCCGAGCACGAGCAGGAAGTCGCCGCACGGATCGCCGATGCGCTCGGCATGGGCAGTGCCGATCTCTCCGAGACCCAGGTCGAAGTCGATGCAGGCCTAGTCGGTCGTTTTCCGGTTCGGCTGATCCATCGGCACGCGATTTTTCCGCTGCGTGTCGAAGACGGATCGCTGCAAATTGCGGTCGCTGACCCATTCGACACGCACGCCGTCGACGCAGCCGGCGCGGCGATGGAGATGAGCGTCGTTCCCGTGCTCGTCACCTCGAAGGAACTGGCGACGTTGATCAAGTCGCAGTTCGGTGTCGGGGCGGAAACGCTGGATGGCATGATCGCCCAGTCGGCAGGCGATGAGTCCGTCCAGATCGTCGACGATTTGGAATGGGGCGAGTCGGAAGCGGCCGAAATGGCCCAACAGGCATCGGTCGTGCGACTGGTGAACGAGATTCTCAGTGAGGCGGTCGAGGCCCGGGCGAGTGACATTCACCTCGAATCCCAGGCGCGCGGCATGAAGATCCGTTACCGCGTCGACGGCGTCTTGCAGACGCAGCCGGTGCCCGCGGAGTTGAATCGCTTTCAGGCGGCCATCATCAGCCGTCTGAAGATCATGTCGAAGATGAACATCGCGGAGAAACGGGTCCCGCAGGACGGTCGCATCAATCTGCGGGTCTCGGGACGCGAGATTGATATCCGCGTTTCGATCATCCCCATGCATCACGGTGAAGGCGTCGTGATGCGGGTGCTCGACAAAGACGCCATGTCGTTTTCCCTTAAGGGGATCGGCATGGAGGATGACACCTACAGCCAGTTCCGCGAACTTATCCGGCTCCCGCACGGGATCGTGCTCGTGACCGGTCCGACCGGTTCCGGTAAGACGACCACGCTGTATAGTTCGCTCTCGGAGATCAAGAGCGAACGCAACAAGATCATCACGACGGAAGACCCCATCGAATACCAACTCGACGGGATTAATCAGATTCAGGTCCACGCGAAAGTCGGGCTGACGTTTGCCGCGAGCCTCCGCAGTATCCTGCGTCACGACCCGGACGTCGTCCTCGTCGGCGAGATTCGCGATTTGGAGACGGCGGAGAACGCTGTGCAGGCATCGCTGACCGGCCATATGGTCTTCAGTACACTGCACACCAACGATGCAGCCGGCGCGTTTATGCGCATGACCGACATGGGCGTCGAACCGTTTTTGGTCAGCAGCACGCTGGAAGGCGTGATGGCGCAGCGGCTGGTGCGGACGTTGTGCGAGGAATGCCGCGAAGCCTGGATGCCGGATCGCGACGATGTGCCCGCTGACTTTCCGCTTGTGGAATTCACACGGGGCCGGCCGATCTTTCGTCCGCGCGGCTGCCGCAACTGTCGCGGAACCGGTTATCGGGGACGTCTGGGCATCTATGAACTGCTGGTGACCAGCGACGAGATTCGCCAATTGACCAGTGAGCACATCGCGTCCAACCGCGTCAAGAAGGCGGCTGTCGCGGCGGGCATGCGGACGCTGCGGCAGGATGGGTGGCTCAAGGTCGCTCAGGGCAGGACGAGCATCGATGAAGTGCTCCGCGTGACGAAGTCCGACTGATCCGTCGGGAACAAGAGCTCGTCAGAAACAAGAGAAGGGGAAGGGCGCGCGGACGAAAGCGGCGGCGCGCCGACACAGGCATGCCCGAATTCGCCTACACAGCTCGGACCGCCAACGGACGGGACATCACCGGTTTGATCTCTGCGGAGACAAAACGGGACGTTCTGGCCCTGTTGACGGAGCGTGCGCTGTTCCCGATGAAGGTGGACGCGGCTGGTCAGAAAAAGACCGGATGGAAGTTGCAGCGGCCGATCAAGGCGGATGTGCTCGCGGCCACGTTGACCCAGTTGTCCGACCTGTTGGAGAACGGCGTGCCCCTCATGCGGGCGCTGGAAGTGCTCTCCGAGCAGGCGACGCATCCGCGACTGCAGGAGGTGCTCGACCAGATTCGAGGCCGCGTCGCCGACGGGCAGCAGCTCGACAGAGCGATGGCGGCCCATCCGGATGTGTTCAATGAACTGACCGTGAACATCATCCGTGCCGGGACCGAGGGGGCGTTCCTGGAGGAATCGCTCAAGCAGACGGCCGAATTCTTGGAGCGTCAGGAGGAGCTTCGCGGCCAAGTGAAGTCGGCAATGGCATATCCGGCGTTCCTGGCCGTTGCCGGGACGATCGTGACTGTGGTGTTGATTGTGTTTTTTGTCCCCAAGTTCGCAGAGTTGTTCAAGCAACTGGAGGAGGCGGGGACGCTTCCCGGGGCGACGGTCGCCCTGTTGTGGCTGAGCGATACCTTGGGCCGGTACGGACTCCTGATCGCCGCAGCGCTTGTCGGGGCGGTCGTCGGCATCCGACGGTGGGCCAAGACAGCGGACGGCCGCCGTTTCCTGGACCGTTGGAAGATTCGTCTGCCGTTATTCGGCCCGATTTTTCTGAACGGATCGGTATCCCGGTTCTGCCGCATTCTGGGCACGCTGCTAAGAAACGGCGTCCCGCTCCTCAAGGCGTTGGACATCAGCAGTGAGTCGTCCGGGAACGTGGTGCTGGGCCAGGCAATTCGCGAGTCGGCCGAGAACGTCTCGTCCGGGGAATCGCTGTCGGCGCCGCTGGCCAACTGCGGGCTGTTGCCGCCGGGCGTGATGGCGATGATCGCAGTTGCGGAGGAATCGAACAATCTGGAAGTCGTGCTGAGCAACGTCGCGGACGCGATCGACCGCAAGACCAACCGCCAGTTGGACACGATGGTGCGGCTGATTGAGCCGGCATTGCTGATGGTCATGGGCAGTGCTGTGCTGTTTGTTATCACGGCACTGCTGCTGCCGGTCTTCGAAATGAGCACAACCATGGGATAAAGACGGCACGCGCCAAGGAGGGTATTGCGACGATTGGACCGAACAGGCATTGGCTCGCACGAGCAACATGGAACCGACGAGAGAAACGCTAACCCGCAAGAAATGGCTCCCCAATTGAGGAGCTGGTTGAAAACAGAAAGGGAGACTCATGAACAGACATCACATCCAAAACGGACGAAACCGCAACCGTCGCGGCTTCACACTGACCGAACTGCTGATCGTGATGGCGATCCTGGTGCTGCTGGTGTCGCTGGTCGGCCCGCGATTGCTGGGGGCCAAGCAGAAGGCGGACGTCAATTCGGTGAAGACACAGATTGGCATGTTCGAGGCGGCCCTCGAACGGTACGCCATCGACACGAACCGCTTCCCCAACACCGAAGAGGGACTGCCTGCGCTGGTCTCCGACCCAGCCGAATCGGAAGGGGAGGACGAGGGCGGGTCCTCCTGGGACGGCCCCTACCTCAAGCAGAACAAGATTCCCAAGGATCCCTGGAACCACCCCTACTCGTACGAATATCCGCCCACGCACAGCAAGGGTGAGCTTCCCGAAATCTGGTCGTTCGGACCTGACGGCCAGGAAGATACCGAGGACGACATCATCAGTTGGACCGGCAGCATCGGTAGCGACGGCGAGGAACTTTTCGACGAGGGCGAGAGCAATTCGGCCACCACGTCAGTCGACTGATCCGTGAATTCGCAACGCGTCTTCGTGCAAGCGGAGACGCGTTTGCATGCGCAGCAGGGGCGTGCCGGGATTCACTTCCCGCTCTCAGGGGCAGCTGGGGAGAGATTTGGGTCGCGCAATGATCGACGGCGTTTCGAGTCTGGGGCGATGGGCGCGTTCCCTTGGCCGCGCACAGCCCCAGAAAACGAGCGGGAGAGACCATCCATGCGTCAGAGCGCCCCAGCCACCCGCATGCGGGGGCGTTTATCGAACACCTTCCCACTCTTCCCCCAGCCGGGGATGTTGTTTCCGACCTGTTCCTGAGGGTTTTTGTTCCGCCATGAATCGGCAGCCGACAACTTGCACTGTCAGGGTGACCGCCGCCCCCGTTGTCACAGATAACACAACAGCGGGTAGCGGACCGCCGAGCGCGTCCCCTGCGGGACAACCGCAAAGCGTGGCTCGCTGTCGGGGATACACGCTCATCGAGATGCTGATTGTGTGCGCGGTGCTCGCAGCGATTGCCGGGATGAGTTGGCCCGCCATGCGAGGCGTCCTCAGCAAGGGGCGATTGCGAAAAGGTGCGGACGACATCGAAACGACCATTCGCAAAGCACGCACCCGGGCGATCCGGGACGGCGAAACGGTTGTGTTCCGGTACGAGCCGGGCGGACGCCGTTATCGCGTCGAATCGTGGGAGGCGATGGCCCGCTGGGGGGATCGCGGCCTTGCGGGACAGAAGCTGCTGGCGACCGATGGCCCGCGCGACGGGTTTCCCGTTGAGCACGAGCCGGGGACGGAGGAGCTTCCCGCGGGCGTGCGATTCCTGTCGAACGGATTCGCTTCCGACGGCTTCTCATCCGGAGGTTTCGCGTCCGAGGGCGATGCGTCTGGCGGCTTGGCTTTCGACGGCATGCAACTCTCCCCGGAACCGGCACCCGGAGAGCGGTCGCAGGAGCCGTCCGATCTTCTGGCCGAGTCGAACTGGTCCGAACCGATCATCTTTCAGGCAAACGGCCGGAGTGAGAATGCGGCGATTCGCCTGATTGACGATCGTCGGTTCGTCGTTGACGTGTCGCTGCGCGGTCTGACGGGCGTCGTCACCTCGACGTTGCCGACACGCTTCCGTGCGGAACAGGGCCAACGGGTCGGCGAGTCCGATGATCCGTTCGGGTCCTCAGGAATCGGCGGATCTGAAGACATGGCCGCTCAGGGGGGACCGCCATGAAACGAACCGCACCGATCAGCGCAACGACAACAGCATCGAGACACGTGTCGATGGCGAGACAATTGTCGCGGCGGGACCGGTCGTCCCGACAGAAGCCGATGACGGTCCGCTCCGGTTTTTCATTGATGGAGGTGATCCTGGCAACGGCGATTCTGCTCGGCAGTGTGATCGTGCTGGGCGAATTGGCGGGCATGGGGCGGCGGCAGTCGCTACGAGGCCGCGACCTGGCGGAGGCGCAGCAACTCTGCGAGAAGACGCTGAATGAGATTCTGACAGGCCTGCGTCCGCTCGAACCTCAGGAGCAGGAACCGCTCCTTTTCGACCAACCTCTCTCCGCATCGGTTGCCGGCGACGAAGCATACGCCGAGCCGTACGTCGAAGAGACGGAGGACACCGATCCATTCGCGTTCGACGACGAGGCGGAGCTGTCCGATGCCGAACCGGGCAGCGAGGACCTTGCGGACGTTCGCTGGTTTCACTCGATCCGAATCACGCCTCTGGAAGAGCAGCCGGGACTGGCCGTATTGACGGTTATCATTGAACAGGCTCCGCAGCCGGCGGGGCGGCCCCTTCGGTTCGAGTTGTCACGGTGGATTGACGATCCATTTGCGGACGAAGCCGAGGAGAGCAGTCAAGGTCCGCAGCCTGTGGAGATGGTCAGTCGCGGAGGACGGACGCCATGATGAGATGCGCCGCTTCCTCCGGGCACTGCCGACAACGTTCGTTGTCCAGCAGCGGATACACGCTGCTGGAATTGCTGATCGCATCGGTGTTGATCGCCACGTTGATGGCCGCTGCCTGGAACCTGATGACGATGTATTCCAGTTTCCTGACCGCCGGCCGCTCGCAGGCAGCCGAGCAGCAACTGGCCCGGTCGCTGATGGACCTGTTGGTGACGGATCTCCGCGCGGTCGTGCCGGAGCGAAACGAACCACTCGCACGGTCCGCGCACTCACCGGTAATCGAAGAGGCGACGTCGGACATCGCGCCTTTCGAGACGGAGGGACGCGGCGATTTCAGCGGACGTTCGTCGTTCTCCGGCTCGTCGCGAATTGATGCGCCGCGTTCTGGTGCCTCGGCCTCTGATACGTCGCGGTTTGACTCGTCATTTTCCGACTCTTCGCCCTCTGACATGTCCGGTTTGGTCGGAGAGGATCTGCAGTTGCCGGAGTCCTCGCTGTCCGGGGACGCACAGTCGCTCACGCTATTCATTGTTCAGCCGCGGCTTGCATTTGCGCAACGGGGCGACGCGGACGAGTCTGCTTTGACAGCTCCGCGAGATGATTCGGAGACGGACGCGACTGGTACGCGCTCCGGCGAGATGACGTTGCCTGCGCGCCCCCAGGCCAGAGAATGGACGCAGGTCGTCTATCAGTTTGAGCCGCCCCGCACTATCCGCAAGGACGAGCGCGGGTTGCCGCCGGGACTGCATCGCTTTGAGATTCCGGTCGAGTACCTGGGGCTGCTCGCGCAGTCCGCAGGACTGGGTGACGACGGGCTCTCTCGCTTCGACGACTCGTTCGGTGACGAATCTTCATCCGACATTATGAGCCTGTTTGAGCGGTTGCAGGAACAGGGCGGGACGGCCATTTCGCATGAGTGGATCCCCGAGGTCGTCGGCTGCCGGTTCGAGTTTCTCGCCGAATCCGGTTGGCTCCCCTTTTGGGAGGAATTCGGGAACCACGACCGGCCGCTGGCGGTTCGCGTGCAACTCAAGCTGCTGTCGCCAAGTGAGCATGCCCAACTGATGGCAGCCCTTGGTTCAACAGAACCGGATGAGGATGGGTTCGACGTGGAAACCAAAACCGATGCCGGAGAAGAGTTTGCAGAGCACTCACAACCTCTCAGCGGCGAGGCGGATCCGTTTGCTGCCTTTCGTCCGCGACTGTTTGAGCGAATGGTCCTGCTGGGGGCCGAACACATCGCTTCGCCGCGAGGCGAACCTTCGTCGCCCGGAGAGCAGCGTTTGCCGGGGTCCGCCGATTTGTTGGTCGGAGGGCAACCATGAAGCGACGACATCCGATTGAGGCGTCACCGCCAAGCGGGCGGCGTGGTTTTGTGCTCGTGGTGGTCGTGGTGATCGTGACGATGGTGGCGTTCGCCGGGTTCGCCTTCGTGAACACGATGTCCGACGAATACCGTGCCGTGCACACCAACGGCGATCTGCTCGCCGCGGAACAAACGCTGGCGTCTGCCGAGCGAATGCTGCTGAACGTGTTGGAGCAGCCGGACGCCACGATCCTGGAAGCGGGAGGAGTGGACGACAATCCCGAACTGTTTCAGGAGCAGTTTCTGGCCCCCAAGCGTCCCGATGGAGCCGCACAGCCGGATCTGCTGGCGTGGCGGTTCAGTGTCGTCTCGCCGAGCCGGAGTTCGGAACCGGGAACCGAAGAGACCGGCGGCGTCCGGTTCGGTCTGGAGAACGAGTCCGCGCGTCTGAACCTGTCGTTGCTGAAGAGACTGGATGAGGCCGCCCCGGAGAGAAGCCGTGAGGTGTTGCTGGCGTTTCCCGGCATGACCGAAACGATCGCCGATTCGCTTCTCGATTGGCTTGATGCCGACAACGTCCCCCGGGAATTCGGAGCCGAAGCCGACGACTATCTGGACCAGCCGAATCCGTATCAGCCGCGGAATGGTCTTCCGACCACGTTGGAGGAACTACTGCTCGTGCGGGGCGTCACGCGGTCCCTGCTGTTCGGGCCGGATGAGAACCGAAACTTCTCCATCGATCCACGTGAAGCCGCCTCGCGGGACCGGCTCGGCGACCTCGGCCAAAGTGAGGCTGACGCCGATGGGGAACTGCAACAGCTCGGTTGGGCCGACTTGATGACACTCTCCAGCGCGGAGCGAAACGTGGATCGCTTCGGGCAGCGCCGCATCGACCTCAATCACCCCGATGACCGGGAACTCCGGGAGAAGCTGACGGCGGTTTTTCCTGAGGAGGTTGTTGAGTTCATCCTGCTTTACCGTCATTTCGGGCCAGTTGGCGGCCCGACCGGCGGCCCTTCCCGGGGGGGACAAGGCGCAAATGTTCCGGCCTCGCCTGCGGGCTCCTTGCAATACCTCATCGGCTCTGTAGGTGATCTGACCGATGCACAAGTGAGTGTCACGCAGGGCGGCGGACCGGGGGGAGGAGCACAGACGTCGTCGGCGCGTGTGGTGCAGAGTCCGGTGACGTCCTCGACGCGGGAACTTCTGGCGGACTTGCTCGACCGGACCACGACCGACCCGCGCGATGTCATTCCGGGCCGGATCAACGTCAATCTGGCGTCTCGGCCTGTGTTGGGAGCGGTCCCCGGCCTGACTGCGGAGACGATTGAACAGATTGCGGCCCGCCGCGCGACTCTGGATGAAGAGCAACTCCGGACCCCGGCCTGGTTGCTGGCGGAGCAGATTCTGACCATCGAACAGTTTCGACTGGTCCTGCCGCAGATTACAACGGGAGGTGACATCTTCCGGGCGCAACTGATCGCGTGGCGTCCGGCGGCGGGGCCTTACCGACGCATGGAAGTGCTGATCGACCGGGCACATCAGCCGGCGCGGACAATCGTCCGCCGCGACCTGTCCCTCTACGGGGTCGCGATCCCGATCGCGAGAATCATCCAAACGGAAGCAGGCGGAGAGCCGGACTTCCAGCAATCATTCCCATAGCCGCCGCGTTCGTTCCGCCGTGTTTGCTGCACCGTATCAGAGAAACAAACAGAGAGACCTGACATGCCAAAAGTCATCGCCATCGACCGGACCGAACGGCATCTGCGCTACGTTCTCGCGGAGACCGGCTCGCGATCGCAGGTGTCGATCCTCGCCGCGGACACGATCGACATCCCTGCCGACACCGAAGCGGTTGCCACTGCGATCGGCGAGCAATTGCACAAGCTGCTCGCCCAGCAGAAGGCGACACAGGCCCGCGTGCTGGCCGGTCTCGGGCGAGGAGCGCTGGAAACGGTCGAATTCACCGTGCCGGCCGCGAAGGAGTTCGAGCTGCCGTCGATGGTCCGCAATCTGGCCATGCGGCACCTCAGCAGCATTTCCGAAGAGACCGTTCTGGACTTTCTCACCTCGCCGGCACGGAACGACGGATCGAGTGATGTGGTCGCGATGACTGTCCGGGAGGATGTCCAGCAGGAGCTGGACCGGTTGACGGCGGCGGCACAAACACACGCCTCTCGCATCCTCGTGCGTCCCCACGAACTGCGGGCCTTTGTCGCCGAGGCGGAGGTTCAATCTCAGGTCGTGTTGGTTGTGAGCAGTTCGCCGCAGGTTGTCGATGTGCTGCTGGTGCATCCGGAAGGTTGGTTGCTGGCCCGCTCAATCCGTGTCGTGGAGGGATCGTCGTCCACGACGTCGGCCCGGCAAGTCGTTAACGAGATTCGCCGGACGTTGTTTTCGCTTCCGGTCGAAGACTTTGACTCGACACACATCGACCGCGTCCTGCTCCTCGCCGGACCGGAGGAGTTGCAGCCGCTGGCGACCGAGTTGGGGACGGCTTTGGATGCGCCGGTCCAACGTCACAATCCGTTTTCCAACGCCCGCATTCGGACCAAGATCACACCGAACGGGGCGTCCCAATTTGCTCCGTTGGTCGGCATGCTGTTGAACGAGGCAGAGGGGTCGCATCCGGTCGATTTCCTCAACCCGCGTCAGCCGCCCAAGCCGGTCAACCGGGTCAAGGTTTTCGGCACAGCGGCTGCCGGGATTGCTGCCCTCGCCGCCGGCGCGGCGTTTTTCGTCAACGGACAGTTCGCCGCCATTGACGAAGAAAACGTCCAACTGGCCGCTCGTCGCAACGAGCTCAAGCAGTTGGCCAAAGAGATCCAGCCGAAATTACGTCTTGCGAAGGCCCTGGGAGCGTGGGAGAATTCACGGATGAGCTGGCTCGACGAACTCCGCGACCTGACACTGCGGATGCCGGCCCGGCGCGACCTGACAGTCAATCGGTTTTCGGTGTCTCCGGCGCGCGGCGGGGGGGCAACGGTGACCTTCTCCGGCGAGTCGCGAGCCCCGGAGGTTGTCAGCCGCATGGAGCAAAGCCTGCGAGACGAGCATCATCGGCCCAAGACACCCGGCTTGCGGGAGCGGCCCACACAAGACGACAAGCCCGTGTGGAGTTTTCAGACGACGATGGTCGTGAAACCCCGCGCAGCGGACGAATACGCGGGTCATGGGGCGGACGATGGTTCAAGCTCGTCGCTGGCGGCCAGCCAGCCGGGGGCCTCCGTCGGCAAGCCCGGCGCCCAGGACAACGCCAAGTGAGGCTCCGAGCGGTGAACGGTCGGGCAGATTGTGGTCCTGGCTTACGGCTAGTTTTTCAACATGAAACTGACACGCCAACATCTGTTGCTGGGAGCGCTCATCGCCATCGGTGCGGTGAGCGGTGGCGATTGGTTGCTGAAATCGATGATTCAAGGCCCCCTCGATGAGCGGCGGGCCCGCACCGAGCAATTGGAAGAGGAAGTCGAAAAGCTCGAAAAGGTTCTCGCCGCCGGACGTCGCGCGGGCAAGAAGATCGATGCCTGGCAGAAACGTTCGCTGCCAGCGGACACCGAGTTGGCGCGGTCACTGTATCGGTCGTGGCTGCTGGAACGGATCGAAGCGGCCAAGCTGCAGTCGGCGACTGTTGATTCGGGGAGTGCCGTCAAGCGGGGCGGGGCGTTTCGCGCGATCCCTTTTACCATCCGGGCGAAAGGAACACTGGATCAGTTTACGCAGTTCCTGTTTGACTTCTCGCAGGCGTCGCAGTTGCATCGTATTCAGTCACTCGATTTGAACCCGGTCGGCACGAGCGGGCAGTTCGATGTCGCGATGAGCATCGACGCGATCATGGTCCCCGGCAGCAAGCAGCGCGACCTCAACCGGGAAACGGCCTCGCAATTCCTGGCGTCCGCCGACGTTGCTGACTATGACGTCATCAGCCGCCGCAACATCTTCGGCGTCGGCTCCACCATGCTCGATCCCCGCCGCAACACCTTCGTGACCGCCATCATCAAGAGCAACGGCGAACCGCAGGTGTGGTTCACGATGCGTGTGGACGACAAGGTCCTCAAGCTTCGCCAGGGAGATGCAATTTCCGTGGATGAATTCCAGGGAACCATCGCCGAGATTTTGGCGCGGGACGTCGTCATTGATGCTGACGGAGAACGCTGGCTGCTGTCGGTCGGTGACAACCTGACGGAAGGCTTCCCGGTTCCTCCGGAACGCTGAGCCATCGGCGGATCGCACGGATGTGAACATTCGCGGGTGACCTGGCCGGCACGGCTGGGTGCCGCAGGCACAGGATGCCTCACACTCGGCTGACATCGCGCTCGAATCGTTCGGACGCTGAGTGTGAGGCACCCTGTCGCATCGCGGCCCAGCCGATTCGGCTGGGCCGCCCACCACGTCAGAGCCGCGATCGTGAGGAAGCGATCGCGGTCCGGGGCGGAACGCTTCTGGAGAGCACGTCTCTGGAGAAATCGGTCCTGGAGGCAACGTTTCCGGAAGCGCACCACGCGTGTGATCGGACGCTTCCTCACGGGCGCGGCTCCGAATGGCGAAGCGTTCATCCGTTCGCTTGGGTGTGAACATTCGCACCGCCATCGACTCATGGTGATTCCGGCGAGTTGCCTCCTCCCAGTGGCAGGAATCGCCGAAGGGGACCGTCGAATGCCGGTCGCCGTGCCCGGCTGCCGGAGTGATGTCGCCGGATCCTCCGGGATGACGTACCTTCCCGGCTGCCTTCCCCTCGGATGAACTTCGGTCGAGACTCAAGGACGAACGCCTTGCGGAACCTGTCATTTTTCCGCCCGATTCACGCCGGGCTGGTGCTGATGAGCTGTGTCACGCTCTTCGGTTCCGGTCTCGCCGGCTCCTGCCGGGCTGCCGAGTTCGATGTCTACCGGCTGACACATGTGACGCCGTCCGACGCGAAGCGAATTCTGCAGGAACTGGCGGACGGCCGCGCCGGCGAGCTTCAGGTTGTGGCCGACAGCGAGAGCAACACGCTGATGGTTCGTGGGTCACAGGAATCGCGGACCTTGGCCGGCGTGTTGCTGGAACAGATTGACCGTGCCCCCTCGCCGTCTCCGGCGGCGTCTTCGTCGGCGCCGCGGCCCGTGGACGTCATTCGCACCTACCCGATAGCGGCCGAGAATCTCGCCGGGGTCGCGGCTCGGCTGCAGCAGTTACTCGAAGGCCGCGCCCGGGTGGCCACCGACGTCGGACGAGCGCGGCTGATCGTCGCCGCACCCGCCGATGTCCAGGAACTGATCGCAAGGCATCTGTCGGACGACGCAGCTCCCCCGGCTACGCTATCGAGGCAGACCGCGACCAATTCCTCCCGGCAGACACCCCGCGCCATCGTCGCCGCACAGCCGCCCTCCTCGTATGTCTTCCGCGTTCGATCGGCCAACGAGGTTCTTCAAACGTTACGCCGTTTCTTTTCAGACAGCCTGCAGCCGCAACGCGCCAACGAGTTTCTCTTTGTCGCTCAGGACCAACAGCGACTGACGATTCGGTTTGAGCCGTCGGCCGACCGGTGCCTGCTGAGCGGTTCCGGTGCCCTGGTTCGTCAGTTCTTAAACCTGTTGGGACAGATCGACAGCCCGCAGTCCCATCCTGGCCGGATCACCCGGCTGATGGCGATTCGAAACACGCAGCCTGACATCCTTCATGAAGCAGTCGACATCTGGCGCGACGTCCGAAAGCAGCGGGCGTTCGGCAACGTTGTGGCACCGGCGGTATCGCAGGTCGAATCGCCCGTCGAGCGGAATCGTCGGCGGGCCGCCTACCGGGCGCTGGGAATCAGCGGGCCATCGGCCGTGCAGCAGGTCGCCGACGAGCAACAACCCTCCGATGAACAGCCGCGCTCCGACGGTGCCCCCGCCGCCGGACCGTTGCGGCGACCGTCGTCCGACGTCGAGATTCAATCGCTGCCGGACCTGGACGTGATCATTCTCCGCGGACTGGGGGCGGACGTTGAGGAACTCACGCGGATCATTAATGAGATCGAACGGCTCAGCGCCGAGACGACCCCGGAGATCGAGGTTTACCATCTCCAGCACGTCCAAGGCGAAGCGGCCAATCGGCTGATCACACAGGTCCTGGAGGATTTGACGGGAACGCTTCAGGGCCGCGTGACCATCACGCCGCTCGTCAAACCGAATGCGTTGTTGATGATCGGATGGGGCGAAGCGGTCAAGGCGGCGAAGAAATTGATCGCCGAGCTCGACCAGGCGGTGCCGGCGGCCACGCAGGTCCGCGTGTTCCGGTTAGAGCACGCGACGGCGGCTCAGGTGCAGACGACGATTGACCAGTTCTTCGCCGGGCGGGCCGGACTCGCTCCGCAGGTCGAGGTCACGACCGACTCACGTACGAATTCGCTGATCGTGAACGCCTCCCCCCGGGATCTGGAGGAGCTGGAACTATTGATTCAACAGCTCGACGTCGATCACGCCGAAGCCGTGAACCAGGGGCGCGTGATTCGTCTGAAGAACTCGCTGGCCGACGACGTCGCCCAAACCGTGCAAGCAGCGATCACCGCGGCCCGCGGAGGCGGTACGGGCGCGAACTCCGGCCGGTCCGCCGTCCTGGAGATGCTGCTCGTCGATCCGGACGGGCAAAAGGTGGTTCGTTCCGGATTGCTCAACGAGGTTCGCGTCACCGCCGACAGCCGCACGAATTCGCTCATCATCACCGGTCCCGAACAAAGCATGGACCTCATCGAAGCCCTCATCCGTCAAATGGATGAGACGCCCGCTTCGTCGGCACAGATCAAGGTGTTTCAGGTCGTCAACGGCGACGCCACGGAAATGGTGCTCATGCTGAGAACGCTGTTTCCGGCGCAGCCCGGTGGCAGCAGCGTCCCCCAACTGCCGTCTGCAGAGGGGGAAACGTCTCTCGTGCCGGTTCGTTTCTCGATCGACTCGCGAACCAACAGCATCATCGCGACCGGCTCTGCCAGTGATCTGCAGATCATCCAAGCACTGCTCGCCCGGCTCGATGCCGAAGAAGCTCAGCAACGGGTCAACAAGGTTTACCGTCTGCGGAATTCGCCGGCCATTGATGTGGCCACGGCGGTCAACGAGTTCCTGCGAAACGAGCGGATCGTGCAACGCGCAGCCCCCGGACGACCGAACCCGTTTCAGCAAATTGAAACCGAAGTCGTCGTGGTTGCTGAGCCGGTGGGGAACTCTCTGATCATCAGCGCCTCACCCCGGTACTACGAGGAAATTCTGGAGCTGGTGACGAGTCTCGACGAACAGCCGCCTCAGGTGCTCGTTCAAGTAATAATTGCTGAGGTCGATCTGAGTAACTTCCATGAATTGGGGGTTGAACTGGGTTTGCAGGATTCCCTGCTGTTCGACCGGAGCCTGCTGGGCGATCTGGTGACCACGACAGCAACCAGCGCGCTGTCGACTCCGGCAGGCGTGGTGACGACGACCAATGAGGTCATCCAGGCGGCCTCCAACTCGCCGGGCTTCAACTTCAACAACTTCCCGCTGGGAAACAGCGGCAGCGACAGGTCGCTTGCAACCTCCGGAACCGTGGCCGGCCAGGGACTCTCTCATTTCAATTTGGGACGCGTGAACTCCGAGTTGGGATACGGCGGCATGGTCCTCTCCGCGAGCAGTGAAAACGTCAGCATGCTGATCCGTGCTTTGGACCAACGGAGCCACGTGGAGATTCTGAGCCGACCGCAGATTATGACACTCGACAACCAGCCGGCGTTCATTCAGGTTGGTGAGCGCGTACCACGGATCACCGGCACAAGCATCAACAACATCGGGCAAGTGAACACCATCGAGTTGGAGGACGTCGGCCTGATTCTCGGCATCACGCCCCGCATCAGTCCGGAAGGCATGGTCGTGATGGATGTCGATGCGGAGAAATCAAAACTGGGGCCCGAAAACGAAGGGATCCCCGTCTCCGTCTCTGCGGGAGGCGAGATCGTCCGATCGCCGCGAATCGACATCACCCGCGCCCAAACAACCGTCAGTGCGTCGAGCGGCCAGACCATCGTTCTCGGCGGGCTGATCACGAACGATCGCCTGTCAATCAGCCGCCGCGTCCCGTGGTTGGGTGACATTCCCCTGTTGGGCGATCTGTTCAAGTACGACAGCTACAGAACGCGGCGCAAGGAATTGCTGATTATCATGACGCCGCACGTCATCCTGGGACCGCACGATGCCGACCACCACAAGCAGATCGAAATGGCGCGGATGAGCTGGTGCTCGGCAGATGTGTACGAATTCCTGGGTCCGGGAGGACCTCCGTCCGTATTGTCCGGACAGTACGACGAATCGGGAACGCCGGTGATCTACCCCGACCAGACTCCAGGAACGGAGTGGCAGAACGGCGGACCGCACGACCCTCCAGTCTCCGAGTTTCCGCCAGCCGAGCCGCCGATCCTGCCCAGACCGGCCGAGCCGCCCCCCCTTCCACCAACTGACGGGCGACAACTCCCCGGCGCAGCCACCGGCTCCGGTGGACTGATCGAACCGCCGTCCGAAAGTCGCCGCGCACCAGAGCCGTCTCCGGCAACCGGTTCGCCGCTTCGGCAGCTGGTGTTCACCGAAGAGAGTTCCTCGCCGGCGACCGACAGCGCGGCCCAGGACTCCGACGGCGGACAGAAGTCGTCAAGGAGAAGCTGGTGGCCCTTCCGGACCACCCGGAAGGAGGGGACCGTCGAATGACATGCCTCAAAACAGCACCCCGCATCAGCGCTCGATCGACTCCCACCAATCTGCCGCGCTCGGCTGTCTGGCCGCTGCTGCTGATAATGAGTGTCGTCTCTGCCGCCGTCATGCTCCCGGGTTGTTCGCAGCTTAACTTCGATCCCGCCGACTTTTCATTCAACCAGGACGATGAGCCGGGGACTCCCACGCGAATGATCCCTGTGTGGACCGACACCGTGCTCACCCGTGCCGGGCAGCCGGGTGTCCGTGGTTTCGGGGGACGCATCGTCTTCTACGAGGACGCACAACAACAGCCGATTCACGTCGACGGATCCCTCATCGTGTATGCGTGGGACGACACCGATACAAACGCAATGGACAAGGCGCCCGATCGAAAATATGTGATCACCGCCGAGCAATTGCCGTCGCACTTCAGCACGTCCCGCATCGGTGCCTCCTACAGCATCTGGATACCGTGGGACGATGCCGGCGGCGAACACCGCAAGGTGACACTCATCACGCGGTTCGTTGGCAGCGATGGCGCCGAGGTCGTGTCGCAGCCAATGGACGCCGTCCTGCCGGGGCCGACCGACGATCACATTGTGGTCGAGCAGAGCACCAAACCTGCGCGGGGACCGGTTTCGTTGGCCGCTGCCCCTGAGCCGGTGGACCAGAGCACGCCCCCCGGGAATGCAGCCGGGACCGTCGAACCTGCGTCGTGGGAGAATGGCGTCGCACGTCCTGCCGGGCCCACCGGTCAGCCCCGCATGAAAACGACCACATTCGACGTCTCACCGGCATTCGCCGCCCGGCATTTCGGGGACAACAGCGCGCCTCTGCACCTGGATGTGACCCGGTTCGAGCACCAGCGGGTGTCGACGTACGATCAGGTATCCGGGTCCGATCAGCAACGAGCGATCGACGACGCAGTGAGAGCCGCTGACGACGCAGAAACGACCGCACAGCACGTCACGGGGATTCCGTCGGCGACGGCGAACGACGCACCACAAGCTCGTTCCGCACCGACTCCACCCCCGGCTCAAACTGCGCCACCAACGCGGCCAGCTCCTTCGCCTTTGCGGAGCCAACCTCACCGCGCAACGTGGCGACCCCATCGGACAGTGACACGTTGATCGTGGCGGGAGAGACCAGGTTCACCGTGCGAGACACGCTCGCTTGCGTTTGCTGGGCGAGATCGGAATCCAACGGCGGCTTCGTCTCAAAGCCGATCGTGAGCCGCGGCTCGTAGATTCCCGTTCGCGAGGGGGCCGGCCGGGGCCGGTTGACCTGAATCTGCGGCTCTTCACGCAGCGTCGCGGTCGCCGTCTGGACTCGGCCTTGGATCCGCCCTTGCGTGTCGCCGACAAACCCCTGCGGAGCATCGTTCTGTTTTCCAACGAAATCCCCCCGCCGGCGGTTTCGCCGCAGGTGCCGAAAATCTCCCGAGAGAGCTCCGGCGTTGCTGAGCGAGGTATTGGATTGCAACGATTGCTCCGGACTGAACAACTGCGCCTGCGCAGTTTCCGTCAGCGACAGCATTGCCAGGGCAACGACGAGAAGACAGCCAGATTTCATGCAGACGGCCCATTGAAGGTTGGGGACGGGTCTCATTCGCCTCTTCGGCATTGTTCACGTCAGAGTCGAACCGGAAGCCGGCTCACGGCCTAATGATAACGGATTGGACGACGGATGCACGAATTGGTCAAACGACGTGGGGAGTAGCGGCCGGATGCCGTGCGGGTTGGCAGGACTCTCTCGGCCCAGTTTCTCACGGGTGCGACGAAGGGTGCGACGCAGTGATGTCGTCCGCACCAGTGGCTTGCCAAGCTTTGGTCTCGGGGCTGGAGTTCAGCCTTTAGGCTGCGAAAACAAGCTAAAGCTTGAACTCCAACCCCGAGTTTGCGGTTTGACAGCGCCCCAAAAGTGCCTGAAGTCGACCGGTGAAGGCTCACGCCGTCGCCGTTTGCTCCGGGCTAACTCCAATCCATGGTTCTGGTTAGCCCGGAGGCATCGCCGACGGCGAATCTCCGGCAATCGCCCCCCTCGTAAAAAACGTGCGCCTGGGTGGTGAATCGTCCCGACTCGGCGACAAACGGGCTGCTGAGAACCAAGTGATATTTCGAGATTCCCGCACTTGAGGTAAAACCCCTCTCTGACCGCGAAGCTGGTCGATTTCGACCGTGCGTGCACACTGTTCAGGGCAAGGACGCCATGACATCGTCGCTGAAGCCGTCTTCTCGCAGCCGCAGTTTCCCGCAGTGGGCGAACCGGGTCGCTCCGTTGGGGATCGGGGTGGTGTCGGGAACGAGCCTGTTTGTGTGGACACATCAGTTTCTGGCAACATTCGGGGCATCATTGCCCGTTTCTGCCGGCCTGACATTGGCCCTGTCCGGCGGAGCGGCCCTCGCATGGTGGGGGCGTCATCGTGTCGCCATTCCGATCATCGCGAGCATCGGGAGACCGGTCGCCTGGATCACCGTCGCCCTGTGGATGGTGAGTTTCTCCGGGATGCTGGGCGCTGCCCGCTGGGTGATGAGCGGGATTCCCGCGGCGTGGCTGGAGGCGGAAGGGACCGCCTTCTCCCTCATGCTGGCGATTGCGTGCGGGCTGTTTGTCGTGCCCGTGGCAGCGCTGTCGTGGTTGGGGTGCCGCTCCTGCGGAAGAGACCGGGCCCGGAGACCGGCCCGCTTTTTGTTCTCGACGCGGTTCCTGCTAGGCACGGGCCTGGGAGTCGGCGCGGCACCGGTCGCGTTGGCATCCTGGATGAGTGTGGAGCAAATCGGATTCGTCATCGCTGGCGTGTCGGCGGTCGCCTTCTGGGTGAGTCTGATTCGCGAGACTGAGACACAGCACCTTTCATCGCATCGCGCTTCGTCACAGCGTCTTTCACGACAGCATGCTTCATCGACGTCGCCGAACACCTCGGCTCGTCCTGTTTCTGACGGTTGGTCCCAATCCGCTTGGATCGCCGGTGTGTCATTGCTGGTGGGGTTGGTGCTTCCGGTGGCCCATCGGTTGGTGATGCAGTTCGTTCCCGGCAGCAGCTTTACGCATTACGCCCTGTGGTCGGGGCTGCTGTGCGGTGTCGGCGTGGGAGCGGCGTGGGCGGCTCGGCTTCACAGCCGTCAGAACAAAACCGTAAGCCGGGATGGTGTGATGGTCGCCGCGCTGATCGCCGGTGTCTGGCCCGCAGCGCTGTTGTTACTGTGCCCGCTGCTCTTACAGGGGATGCTGTCACTCAGCGCCCATGTTTCGAGCGTGACGCTGCTGATGGCGGTTCGCTGGCTGACGGCGTTTGTTGCGACGTTGCCGCTGGGCATCGCCGCCGGACGGGCGTGGGCTCAACGGGAAACCACAACCCACGAAGCCAATCGGTCAGCGGGTCCGTCAGCCGCGGAGGGCGGCGGAGTCGTTGGACTGGCTGCCGGATGCGTTCTGATGGAGTCTCTGTGGGTCTCTCCGAACATTGCCGTGCTGTTGCTGGCATTGGTTTCCATGATGGTGGTGGCGGCGCGGCTGTGGATGATGGAAGGTGTCACGCTCCGGCGTCGGCATTGGGTGGGCGGTGCCGTGGCCGTCGCGTTGGTCGCCGCACTGCCGGTGTCACGGCACAATCATCGGCCCGATCTGGCCGCCAAGCTGTTGTTCTCGACACAGACATTCGCCGCCCACAACTCGGGCATCGATCGCGAGCTGTTGCCGTATCTCGACGACGGACGGCTGGTCGATCTGCGAGACGGCCGCGACTCGGTCTGGACGGTCTGGAAACACCGAGGTTCTCAGTTGCTGCTGCGTCAAAACGGAATCCCGGCTGGAGTCGTGAGCACGAACCCGGCGATTTGCCCGCAGTTTGCAGCCGACATCATGCCCGCCGTGGTGCCGCTCGTGGTGCATCCGCAGCCGGAAAGCGTGCTGGTCATCGGGCTGGGCAGCACGGCGACACTGTCGACCTGTCTGGCTTGTCCGGTCCGTCAGGTGACTTGCATTGAGGGAGACGCCGACCTGATCCGCATTAACGATGAGGTCATCTCCGCCGCGTCCGGGACCAATCCGCTCGATGACGACCGCGTCCGACTGCAAACAATCGATCCGACGCTGGCAATGCTCGCGGACGGCGGACGGTACGACGTCGTGATGGTTCGGGATTCCCAACCGTTTCTGCTGAATCAGACATCGCAATTTACACGCGAGTTTTATGAGCGGGTGAGCGTTCATCTCAACGTGGGCGGCGTCGTCTGTCAGCGGTTGCAGTATGCGGACTTTGGACGCCGGCCGGTTGAAAACGCCCTCAGCACGCTGCGGAGCGTATTCCCGCAAGTGGCTTGCCTGGAGTCGGCTCCCGGCGAAATGTTGCTGTTGGCGTCGAATGCCGAGGAATTGTTGTTCGACGAATCCTTAATCAAGCGGTGCGAAGCGGCACACGTCCGCCGGCTGCTCGCCCAATTGGGATGGGACTGGTCGGTCATGCTGAACCTGTCGGCGATCAGCCCGCAGCAGGTCGACGAGCTGTCTGCTGAGGACGTCACAGTGAACACCGTCGGCAACGGAAACTTCGCCTATACGTTGCCGCAAGAGATGATGCGATGGGGCCCGAAATGGCAGGAAATCCAACGTTTGATGGCGGAGCGCGGCAGCCGCATGCTTGCCTGGGTGGGTGCTGCGTCCCCCGAGGGAGAGGCCGAGGCGGAGGTTCAGGACGTTGCCAAACGGCTGGCGGATATGACCGAACAACAACGGGTCATCGTTGAGCATCCGGACCATTACTGGGCCTATCGCAAGACGTTGCAGGAACGGCTGAAGGAGCGGCCCCGGTCGAAGATTGTCCCGGTCAACCACGAGTTGCAGCGGGCATTGCACCCAGAGGACCAGCGCCGCAAGGAGTATCTGGAAATCCTGGGCGCCGCCGCGACCAGCGAGGCTCCGGACCCGGCGTCCATCGCCCGCATGACCGATTTCGCCGAGCCGTACGATCCGCTCGTCAGTTACTTTCTGCATGAAGAAGCGGCCCGGCTCTATGAGCGAGCGGCGGTGAAGGACCACACGGCAGAATTCAACCATCTGCGGTACTCCGTCCACTTCGGCCCGCAGCAGGACCGGTCGGTTCGGAACGTCGTGGCGGCACTGGAACTGCTGATCGCCGACCCGCAACTGATCCCGGAGCCTGAGCAGCGATGGGACGAGATGAACGCACTGCTCGACGTGCTCCGTCATCGGTCGATGCTTCGTCTTCAAGCGGACCGCACGGCATCACCCTTCGAGCTGGTTGACGCGGAGAAGAGTATTGCGGTCGCCGAACGAGCGATGGATGTGATGGACGGCCTGCACGCGGCCGCACATGTCCCCGCAGACGACTGGGAGCTGCGGCGCACCGTGCTCGAACGAATGCTGATCCGGCCCATGTGGACCTACCACTCGAAACAGGCCCAGCGACTGGCCCGGATCCAAGCCCCTTTGCCCCAGACGGCTGAAGTTCCCGACGCGGAAGAGGAAACGAAGGTCCGTTGACTCTCGTGCGCCGGCGTCAGCCTCGTTCCCAAACTCCGGTTTGGGAACACCCGTTCGCGAAACTCCGTTTCACTGACAGCCAAGCAGAACATTGCAGAAGATGTGTTCCCAAGTCACAGCTTGGGAACAAGTGACGGTGAGAAATGCGGGCTGTCCCCAACACACTCCGAGCGAGCGGGTCGCTTGCTCCATAAATACGAAACCGACCGGAGAAGACGATGCGAACAATCGCTGTGATGAATCAGAAAGGCGGGGTCGGCAAGACGACCAGCAGCGTCAACATCGCCGCCGGTCTCGCCCGCCGCGACCGCCGTGTGCTGTTGATCGACCTCGATCCGCAGGCCCATGCGTCGCTGCATTTGGGGGTCGAGGAGGACGGCTCGACCGACACCATTTACCAGGTGTTCGCCGGCGCGAAGCGGCTGCGAGATATCCGGCAACTGACGTCAAACAACCTGTGGCTCGCCGCTGCGGACCTCGATCTTGCGGCGACGGAACTGGAACTGGTCGACGCCCCGGGACGCGAGCATGTCTTGCGCAAGGCGATTGCCGAACACTGCGAAGAGGAACCGTTCGACTACATCATTATGGATTGCCCGCCGTCGCTGGGCGTGCTGACGATCAACGCGCTGACGGCGGCGACGGAAGTCTTCATCCCGCTGCAGCCGCACTTTCTCGCTTTGCAGGGGCTCTCGAAGCTGTTTTCGACGACGGCTCTGGTCCGCCGCCGGCTCAATCGGGAACTGCGTGTGTCGGGCGTTTTGTTGTGCCTGTACGAAACCGGCACACGGCTGGCCGCCGACGTGACCGACGACCTGCTGCACTTCCTGCAATCGAGCGATGACGACGCGCCGTGGGCCGGTGCACGCGTGTTTGAGAGCCGCGTTCGCCGCAACATCAAGCTCGCCGAGGCTCCCAGTTTCGGGCAGTCGATCTTCGACTATGCCGCCTCGTCTGCGGGGTCCCACGACTACGGGGCGCTGGTGGAGGAAGTCATCGCCGCGGAACAGGCGGGCGAACGCCCGCTTGCCGATGCGGCGTAGTCAAAACCTTGCCTTGCGCTGCGAAAGATACTCGAGGAGTGCCTTATCGAATCGCATGCTGGTGTCGAGTTCGACGAAATCGGCACCGGCGGCGCGGCATTCGTGACGGTACTTGCTGCGGAGTTCCTCGAGGGATTCGCGGTACTCGGAGCGGATGCCGGCAGCGTCGACGAGCATGGTCTGGCCCGACTCCGGGTCTTTGAAGTCACACATGCCGTCGAACGGGAAATGCACCTCGGCTTCGTCGAGGACGTGAAACACGATGACGTCGTGTCCCGCAAAGCGGAGCATGCGGATCGCGTCAATGACCGGCTCCGGGTCGGTGAGCAGGTCGCTGAAGAGCATCACCAGGCTCTTGTGCTTGACCATCGACGCGAACCGCCGGAGGTTCTGCGCGATCTCCGTTGGTCCCGTCGGCTGAGCCTTGGCGAGCAGGGCGAGAATGTTGGCGAGCTGCGACCGTTTGCTCTTGGCCGGCAGTGACGCCCTGATCTTCTCATCGAACGTCACCAGTCCGACCGGGTCCTGCTGGTGCACCATCAGGTAGGCCAGTGCGGCGGCGAGGCAGACGGAGTACTCGAATTTCGTCAGCTCCTGCCGGTAGGTGTACGCCATGCTCTCGGAGAGGTCCATCAACAGATACCCGGTGATGTTGGTCTCCGCCTGGTATTTTTTGATGTAGTACCGGTCGGTTTTGGCGTACACGAGCCAGTCGATGTTCTTGGGGTCGTCTCCCTGGGTGTAGCGGCGATGCTCGGAGAACTCGACGCTGAACCCATGAAAGGGAGAGGCGTGCAGCCCGCTGAGGAAGCCTTCCACGATGAACCGGGCCCGCAAATCGAGCCGCGACACCGTGCGAATGACTTCCGGCTTGAGATAGGATTCGGCGGAGGGCATTACGCGGGATCCTCATGGAGCATTGATTCCAGTTCCGCCCTGAGAATCGGAAAATCCGCGGTCAGGATCGCCCACAGGATGTCACGGTCGATGGTGTCGTATCCGTGGATGAGACGGTTCCGGAAGGCAATGATCTCTTGCCAGGGGACAGTGGTGCGGGCGTCACGAGTTTTTGGCGAAAGACGTCTTGCCGCTTCACCAATGATCTGGCAGAGCTGGAGAAGCGCCAAATAGGTGATTCGCTCGCTGTCGAGATCGTCTCGGGTGAGCGGGGCGACGATGTTGATCGCTTCGATTGTGTGATCGAGCATGTCTTGCACCGTCGCGTCGTCGTCAGGATGCGACATACAGATCCTCCGCCAGGCTGAGCACTTCGTCCCGAAAACGCGGACTCAAACACGCGGGCGTATTGAGGTCGACCGGGCGCCCCATCAATTCGGAGAGTTCTTCCTGGAGTCGAAAGAAACCGAGGCCCGGAGTCTGATCCCGTTCGAATTCGACGAGCAGATCCAGGTCGCTGTCCGGTCGGAAATCGGCACGCACGGCGGACCCGAACACGGCCAGGCGGCGGATGTGCCGGGCACGGCAGAATTTGGCCAGTTCTCTTTCCGACACCGGAATCGCCGGAGCAACCATGTGAACCTCATGACGGTCTTGCAGATCGGCCGGACAGTCTGACGAATTTCATTGTACACGAACAGCGGCCCGTTTATTCGTACTTGGGCACGGCCGGTTCCGGGATCTCCTTGAGCAGCCGCTGGACGATGGCGTCGCTGTCGTAGCCTTCGGCTTGGGCCTGGAAGTTGGGAGAGAGGCGGTGCCGCAGGACGGGAATGGCGACGCGGCGGATGTCGTCGAACGAGACTGCCGGCCTGCCGGCCATCGCGGCGAGGGCGCGGGCTCCGTGAATGAGATACTGGCCGGCGCGGGGACCGGCTCCCCAATCGACCAACTCGCGGATGAACTCCGGAGCCGACCCATCCACCGGTCGGGTGGCCCTCACCAGCCGCGCGACGTAGTTGATCGTGAGCGGCCCGATCTCGATCATGTTGATCTGCCGCTGCAGATAGAGGATCGACTTGGCCGAGAGGACTTTGCGAACTTCGGCCCCCTGCCCGCTGGTGGTGGCGGTCAGGATCTCCTCTTCCTCCTCCAGATTCGGGTAGTCGACTTTGATGTTGAACATGAACCGGTCGAGTTGTGCCTCCGGGAGCGGGTAGGTGCCTTCCTGTTCAATCGGGTTTTGTGTGGCGATCACGAAGAACGGCTCCGGCAGGGCATACGTCGTCTGGCCGACGGTGACTTCGCGTTCCTGCATGGACTGCAACAGTGCGGCTTGTGTTTTGGGCGGGGTGCGGTTGATTTCGTCGGCGAGCAGGATGTTGGTGAACACCGGCCCCTGCACGAAGCGGAAGTCCCGGCGACCGGTATCGGTCTCTTCCAGCACGTTGGTGCCGGTGATGTCCGAGGGCATCAGGTCGGGTGTGAACTGGATGCGCTGAAACTTGACGTCCAGGATTTTGGCGATTGTGCTGACGATCAGGGTTTTCGCCAATCCCGGAACACCCACGAGCAGGCAGTGGCCGCCGGTAAAAATGGCGGAAAGGATCTGCTCGATCACGTCATCCTGTCCGACGATAACGTTGTGCAGTTCGTCGGTCATCAGTTCGCGATGCCGCTTGAACTTCTCCAGGAATTCGTCAAAGTCGCGTTGTTCGCTGGCCAAGGGATGTCCTCTGGGAGAAAGTATGCCAATACCTGAAGGGTGAGCAGCGGTGCCTCACATGAGAATCTGCGCGGACACCCCGTGTCTCGAATCAGAAACGTCTCGAATGAGCAGCAGTTGTGCGGCAAGGAGAGGGCACAGAACACGGATCGGCGCCGGCCCCCCCGCCAAGGGAGACACCGGGTGTCTTTCACGATTTGTAACACTTGAGCCGTCTGACGTACGAAAGACATCACTGGTTCCCCAGCTCCGGCTGGGGAACACACGTCCTGCAAAGCTCTGCTGTGCCGCTCGCGAAACAGAGTTTCGCGAAATTGCGTTCCCAAACGGCGTTTGGGAACGAGGTTGATGGCGGACTCCTTCATTCGGCGAAACAGCGACCACGATTTTATGCCCTCCATTTTCGGAGTGTAGGGCAACCGAAAGCCCCTTGCCACGACCACCCGCTGCCGCATCTACGACAACTTACGTTTGATTCCGCCTGATCGGTTGGAACTCGTTGACAACAAAAACGGCACCGCACTACACTCGCCGCGACGATCGCGTCACTTTACCTCTGACTCGTCTGTCTTTTACGTCGAATCTCAACACGTTGACCCCAAATGGCGGAGCAATCATCTGGGATGGCAAATCAGTATCGTAGCTATTCTCTGTGCCCCAGAATCGGGCGGAGCGTCTTTTCTTTTCTGACAGTTGCGCTGTGGTCGGCGACGGCATGGGCCCAGGATGCCGCGGCGGCGCCTGCGGGGGAGACTGTCGGGGGCGGCATGACCGTGATCCTTTGCTGGTTTGTGGCCGCGGCCGGATCGATTATCGCCCTCGTGTTTGCCTTCAAGTTCTACAACTGGATGAAGGAACAGGACGAAGGCGATGAACGGATGGTCGAAATCGCCGGGCACGTCCGGGCGGGAGCAAACGCCTATCTGTGGCGACAGTACCGCATCGTGTTTCTGTTCTTTGTCGTCACATCGGTTCTGTTGGCGATTGTCGCGTTTGTTTTTGGTGCCCAATCCGGCCTTGTGCCGTTCGCGTTCCTAACGGGCGGGTTCTTCTCCGGGTTGGCCGGCTGGTTCGGGATGAAGACGGCCACGTGGGCCAGCTCGCGGACAGCCCAGGCGTGCAAGCGGTCGCTCAACGCGGGCTTGCAGGTGGCGTTCCGCAGCGGTGCGGTGATGGGGCTGACCGTCGTTGGTCTGGGACTGCTCGACATTTGCCTGTGGTTCGCCGTGCTGTACTGGGTCGCGCCCAAGTTCGGACATACGTTCAGCCTGGAAGAAATCACCGTCACCATGCTCTGTTTCGGCATGGGGGCCAGTAGTCAGGCGCTGTTTGCACGCGTGGGCGGCGGCATCTTCACGAAGGCGGCGGATGTCGGGGCGGACCTCGTCGGCAAGGTGGAAGCGGGCATTCCCGAAGACGATCCCCGCAACCCGGCAACGATTGCGGACAATGTGGGAGACAACGTGGGGGACGTCGCCGGCATGGGGGCCGACCTGTACGAATCCTACTGCGGATCGATCCTCGCCAGCGCGGCTCTGGGCGTCGCCGCCTACACCGGCCACTATCAGATGCAACTGATGATGCTCCTGCTCCCGATGGTGCTCGCCGGGGTAGGGATCGGGTTGTCAATTATGGGGATCTTCCTCGTCCGGACCGAAGAAGACGCCAACCAAAAGAGCCTATTGGAAGCGCTGGGCCGCGGTGTCAACTGCAGCAGCGTGGGCGTCGCCGTTGCCGCGTTTCTCCTGGTCACGCTCATGCTCGTCTTGCCCTCTCGAGGGATGGACGGGTTGGCCGAAGCCGGACTGCGGCACGGCTGGGACTTGCTGGGCGTATTCGCAGCCATCGTCATCGGGCTGCTCGCCGGCTGGCTCATCGGTTGGTGGACGGAGTACTCGACAAGTGACATTTACGCCCCGACCCGGCGAATCGCCGACCAGGCGGTCACCGGCCCGGCGACCGTGATCATCGCCGGTGTGGCGGAAGGGTTTTACAGCGTTTGGGTGCCGATCGTCGTCATCGGTGCGGCGATTATCATGGCGTTCGGAGCGTGCACGGGCTTCGCCTTCGGCGATCCGCAACTCTTTGCGATGGGCCTGTATGGCGTGGCCATCGCCGCCGTCGGCATGCTGAGCACGTTGGGGATCACGTTGGCGACTGATGCCTACGGACCGATCGCCGACAATGCGGGCGGCAATGCCGAGATGAGTGATCTCGACCCGATCGTCCGCGAACGGACCGATGCCCTCGATAGCCTGGGGAACACGACGGCCGCAACCGGCAAAGGTTTTGCCATCGGATCTGCGGCCCTCACCGCACTCGCCCTGCTGGCGGCGTATGTCGAGGAAGTCCGCGTGGGATTCGATCGTTGGGCCGCAAGGACCGAAGACGTCGCCGTGTCGGAGGGGCCGGATAACGCCAAACTCACCGTCATTCGTCGTGGCGTGCTTGCCTATCAGGGACCCGAAGATCCAAAGCCGCACGCCTGGCTCGTTTTTCCCCCGACCACCGCCAGGCAACGTGACCAACTCGATCCGTTCCTCGACGCCGCGCCGGGATCAATGTTGATCGCGAATCTGCAGGAGATGGAGCAGGAAGGCTTCGTGGTCAACGTCCACAATGCGAAGATGCCTGATTTCGTCCGCTACTACGACGTCACCATCATGAACCCGAAAGTCCTCGTCGGCATGTTTATGGGCGTGATGTTGGCGTTTGTGTTCTGTGCAATGACCATGAAGGCGGTCGGCCGTGCGGCCGGGGCGATGGTCGAGGAGGTGAGACGCCAGTTCCGGGAAATCGCAGGCATCATGGAAGGGACGGGCGAACCGGACTATGCGTCCTGTGTCCACATCAGCACAGTTGCCGCTCAAAGGGAGATGATCCTCCCGGCCTGTCTGGGGCTGTTCGCGCCGGTTGTTGTCGGCTTAATCCTCGGTGTGGGGGGCGTGATGGGCATGCTCGCCGGCGCGCTGACTTCTGGATTTGCCGTCGCCATCATGATGGCCAACGCGGGAGGAGCCTGGGACAACGCCAAAAAGTACATCGAGTCCGGCGCGCACGGCGGCAAGGGAACCGACGCCCACAAAGCGGCCATCGTCGGCGACACGGTCGGCGATCCCTTCAAGGACACCTCCGGCCCCAGCTTGAACATTCTCATCAAACTCATGAGCATGGTGAGCGTGGTATTCGCCGGGTTGATCGTGCAGTATGCACTGAACTTCTGACAGGGCGTGTCCGTCGTCAGCGGTCCGTTGTCAGTGGTCGGATGATGGCCGCGTGCGAGGATGGCATGGCGAGACCGCAGTTCGAGAATCTTCGGGTGTATCAACTGCCGGAGGAGTTGGCGGACAGGATTTGGGAAGTCGTCGGTCGCTGGGACCGGTTTGCACGGAACACGGTTGGCGGCCAGATTGTGCGGGCTGCAGACAGCATCGGGGCGAACATCGCGGAGGGAGCGGGACGCGGCTCATTTCGCAACAACAAACCGTTCGTCAGGATTGCCCGTGGTTCGCTCAACGAAACCCAGCATTTGCTGCGGCGTGCATACCAGCGTCAGTTGCTCTCATCAGAACAGACGACGGTTCTGAAGCCTCTCATTGATGAACTCGGCCCCAAACTCAACGCCTATCTTAAATCAATCGGCAAGCAGCCCAAAAAGCTGGACAACGCGACATCACCCAATGACGCCCACCACAACTGACAACGGACCACTGACCACGGACAACCGCCGCAGTCTTGCCGACGCGATTTGCGCGGCCCGGGCCTGTGACGGCCTGCGGGGCGCGGACACGCTGGTCCTCGACCTGACGGCGATCACGCCCATTTGTGATTACTTCGTGATCACCACCGCGACGAACCGCCGCCAGTTGCATGCCATCGCCGATGAGGTCCATCGCGCCCTCAAATCCGCCGGATCTCGAAGAATGGGCCGGGAAGGATACGACACCAGCACCTGGGTCGTGCAAGACTACGGCGACGTCGTGCTCCACGTCTTCACCCCGGAAACACGCGCCCTGTACGACCTCGAAAACCTCTGGGGCGACGCCCCCCACGTCGAGTGGGAGGATCACTCCCCCTCGGACGATTAGGTTCACCGGGGAGACGCAGAGATCGCGGAGATGAACGAGGAACGACGCCCTGCTCTGGAGGAACCAACGGTTGTTGGGGTCGTTGATGTGCCGGGCGTGTTCTTTCCCATTCAAGACGTTCGCGGGGTAGCATGGCGATTAGCGGGCGCTCGGCGTTGCCTCGGGGCTAACGGGGTGATTATTCTCATGCTCCGCGCGTCCTCCGTCCCTCCGCGACTCCGCGGTGGAAAAAGCCAATGAACATCCTCCAGACCCTCCGAGACCGTTTTGCCGTCGCGTTGACGGACTTCACCGACGAGCCGCAGACGTTTGCAGCGATGGTGCGGTCGTCGCAGGATGCGAAATTCGGAGACTATCAGGCCAACTGCGCGATGCCGCTCGCCAAGCAGTTGGGCACCAATCCCCGCGAACTGGCCGCGCGGATTGTCGAATCGCTTGATGTGGCCGATCTGTGCGACCCGCCGGACATCGCCGGGCCGGGGTTTATCAACCTGCGGCTGACTGACGGCTGGGTCCGGCAGCGGACGCAGTCGCTCGCTGCCGACCTGCGGCTGGGCGTGACCGGCACGCCGCATCCTCGAAACATCGTCATCGATTTTTCCTCCCCCAACGTCGCCAAGCCGATGCACGTCGGCCATCTGCGGAGCACGGTCATCGGCGATGCGCTGTCCCGTGTGCTTCGGTTCCTCGGACATCAGGTGACCACCGACAATCACATCGGCGACTGGGGCACACAATTCGGGATGATCATCTACGGCTACAAGCACTTCCTCGACGCGGATGCTTATGTTGAGGATCCCGTCGCCGAACTCTCGCGGCTGTACCGGCTCGTCAACCAGTTGTGCGACTATCACGAGACCGTTGAGAAGCTGCCGTCGATCGGGCAGCGCATCGACGAACAGCAGCGTCAACTCGCCGCTGCCGAGTCTGCCGAATCGCCTGACAAATCCCGGAAAAAGCGAATCAAAAGCCTCCGGGCAGACTTAGCATTGCTCAACGAGGCCCGCAAAACCGCCCAAGCAAAAACTGAAGCGATCGAAGCCGACTCCACGTTGAAAGACCTTGCCGAGCAACACACCGACATCTCCCGGGCCACGCGCGATGAGACGGCCAGGCTTCACGCCGGCGACGCGGAGAACCGGCGTCTGTGGGAGCAGTTCATGCCGCAATGCTTGGGCGCCCTCGACAGCGTTTACGACCGGCTGGACATCCACTTCGACCTCAGCCTGGGGGAGAGCCACTACCAGCCCCTGCTGGCGGGTGTCGTCCGGCAGTTGCGGGACAAGGGACTCGCGACCGACAGCGACGGAGCGGTCTGTGTGTTCATCGAGGGGAACGAGGCACCGTTCATCATCCAGAAGGCGGACGGGGCCTTCAACTATGCGACGACGGACCTAGCGACCATCCAGTACCGCGTGGAGGAACTTGGTGCGGAGACGATTTTGTACGTCGTCGACTCGCGGCAGGCGGAACATTTCAACTTGTTGTTCACCACGGCCCAACGTTGGGGGTACGCCCCCGAATTGCGTCACATCAGCTTTGGCACGGTGATGGGCAAGGACCGCAAACCGTACAAGACCCGCTCCGGCGACACGGTCGGACTGGAAAGCTTGCTCGACGAAGCGGTCGCCAAGGCGCGGGAGATCGTCGTTGCGGGCGACGACGCCAAACCGGACGGTCCGGAACTCGACGAACGGGCGCGCTCCGAAATCGCCGAAATTGTCGGGCTCGGCGGCATCAAATACGCCGACCTGCACATCAACCGCGAAAGCGATTACGTGTTCGATTGGGACACGATGCTCAACATGAAGGGCGACACGGCAACCTACATGCAGTATGCCTATGCCCGCACGCGCGGCATTTTGCGGCGGGGAGGCGTCGACCCGGAGTCGCTCCGCCGTCCGGATGCGATCTTACAGTTGTCGCACCCGGCAGAGCGGCGGTTGGCGCTGCGGCTGTGCCAGTTGCCGGATGTGCTCGACGCAGTCGCCACCGAATGCAAACCGAATCTGCTCACGCAGTACCTGTTCGAGATGGCGGGCGATTTCAGCACATTCTTCGAGCAGTGCCCCGTCCTCAAGGCGGAGACTGACCAGCAACGCAGCAGCCGCCTGTTGCTCGTCGACCTCACCGGTCGGACCATTCAACAAGGGCTCGAACTGTTGGGCATCCATACGGTCGAGCAGATGTGACCGGCCCGCCGTGCGGTCCTGTAATGGCATCCCATGGGCGCTCTTGAGGGGCGGCTAACCAAACAGCAGCCCGATCACGAGCAACGCGCCGACTCCTCCGAGTTCAAGGACCGCAAACACGCATCCCAGGATGGCGAACAGCCGGTTGCGGTTCGGCTGGAACAGGCCAATCAGGCCGAGCAGTCCCCCGACAGCCGCCAGGAACAAGCTCGCCAGGATGCCACAGCCCGCCGCGATGATTTGAGGGTTGTCCTCCGGCAGAGCCGGGTTCTGGAGGGCGAGGACGGTGGCTGCGACCACCGAAACCGTGACGCCGAGGCCGGCGAAGACGGTCAGGATCACCGAGGCGATCCCCAAACCGGAGTGAGGCAGCGGAACAGCGCCCCCTGGGCCATCGGGCGTGTCGTAACCGAGTTGCGACCATTCGTCCCACCGGTCTTGAGCCTCATCCGTCGATGCCTGCTCGGCGTACTCATCCCAGGGATCGTGCTGGGTCTCCGACGGGTCGCTGCTGTCGTTCCAGTCCACGTCAGTCACTTTCGTTACCCCTGGCAATCCCGGACTCCCCCTCATTGGCGGCAACCGTGACTGCAAGAATACCGTCTCTGTCGAAAGCGAACCACTCCGCATGGGCCCACTTTCGGGAGCGGGTCCGTTTGGCCGCGGGGCAGATTTCCAGTCGGCCCCACAGTCCGGAAAACAGGCAAGTTGATTCCCCGCCCCACGCGGGTGCACTCCGTTTTGAATGCGCGTCCGGGCCAAGTCGTGCCACTGCTTCGGTCGGACACGGGCGGTTTTCGTTTGTTCACCGGCACTGCTTGTCCGTCCGAAGCAGTGCGAAAGCCGTTTTCGGCGTCGAACTCGGGCGGCCAGGCAGTGGCACCGAAATCCGCGCGTGCACCCGCTTCACGCCTCCGCTCTCCGGGGAGTTGGTAAGCGCATCCCCCCACTGCTATGCTGGCGGGAACAATGACCGCAGCGATTCAGTGTCAACAAGTGATCAGGGACATCATGCGTGCTCTTCGAATGGCCTGTCTTTTCCTGGCTGCCGGGCTTCTGTGTTGTCATTCGGCGCGGGGTGATGATCGTCACAATGGGATCGAACTGCGCAAGGCGGAGCGGATTGTTCTGTTGGGCGGGACGCTGATCGAGCGTGAGCAGACGTTTGGCGACTGGGAAACCCAGCTCACCGTTGCTGCTGCCGGGCAGAACATCACCGTTCGCAACCTCGGTTGGAGCGGTGATACCGTCTGGGGAGAGTCGCGGGGGCTGTTCGAACCCCATCTTGGCTACCAACGGCTTGTCGAACATGTGCAGGCCGCTGACCCGACGCTGGTGATCATCGCCTATGGAAACAACGAGGCGTTCGCCGGCGAAAGCCGCCTCGACGAGTTCATCACCCAATACGCGAAGCTGCTGGACGACCTCAAGGCGGACGGCCGAGGGTTCGTCCTCGTGAGCCCATTGTTGATGGAGGCGGCCTCACTGCCCCGGGACCCGGACGTCGCCCCGGACGATGCGGCAGCGTACAATCATCATGCCGACCTGTACGCCGATGCCATTGCGGCGCTCGCGGGCAAGAAGGGCCACGGTTTCATCGACCTCCGCCCGCCGCAGCGAGCGTACGTGTCTGCCGGCGGCTCGCCGCTAACCTTCAACGGCCTGCACCTGACCGACGCCGGCTATCGGCAAACCGCGCGATGGTTCGTCAGCCGGTTCCTCCCGTCTGTACGGGTTGACGAGTATGACGATGACGCGCCTGCAGCCGCGGAATTGCAAGCAGCCGTCGTCGCCAAGAACGAGTTGTTCTTTTACCGCTGGCGACCGCAGAACTTCACCTATCTGTTCGGCTTCCGGAAGCACGAGCAAGGGCAAAACGCCGTTGAGGTACCGCAGTTCGATCCGCTCATCGAAGCCGCTGAGCATCGCATCGCCAAACTGGCGCAGAAAGCAGTGTCGACAGGAGCGAACGAAGGAAACGAAGGTTCGTGAGGGAACGAGTCCCGTTCCAGGAAAGCCGACGACAGGTGGCGGGGGCGCGTTGGTGCGTGGAACACCGAATGCTCTGCGATCCGGGGGCGGTGAGCAATCAACCAAATAGCGACATCGCCCCCGTGATCGGCGCGGCAAGGCCACCGGACGGTGTTACATCGCCCCCGCCACCCGCAGGTCAAAGAATCTCGCGGATCAAAGCTCGCTCTTCAAGGACATAGCGCGGACGACCGGAGAAATCGGCGAACGTGGTTTGCGGATCGATCCCCAGATGCCGATACAGCATGGCGAGCACGTTTTCGGGACGATACGGCATCTCCAACGGGACTTCGCCCTTGGAGTTCGACGCCCCGAAGACTCCGGCCTGCAGTCTGCCGCCGGCTAAGAGGACGCTCATCACGGACCCCCAATGGTCGCGGCCCGCATTGCGGTTGAACCGCGGCGTGCGACCGAACTCGCCCATCGCCACGACCAGCACGTCGTCACTCAGTCCACGGTCGCGGAGGTCGTTGATGAGGGCGGCGATCCCCTGATCGTAGGCGGCGGCTCGGGGACGGATGCGTTTGGCCAGTTGCGAGTGATCATCCCAGCCGGTCACGCGCGTGGTCACGCAGGTCACGCCGCTTTCGACGAGCCGTCGCGCCAATAGAAAACTCTGTCCGACCGTGTTGCGACCGTAACGGTCACGGCAGGCATCGGACTCACGAGAGATGTCGAAGGCTTCACGAGCCTTGGGGCCGGAAACAAGATCCAAGGCCTGCTGTGTGAACTGGTCCAGCGCGGCGGCCGATCCGTCGAGGTCGAGCAGGTTCCGCTGCGCGTCGAGCGCCGTGAGCAGTGATTTCCGGTCGCCCAGCCGCCCCCCGCTGAGAGCCTTGAGCATGGCCAGGTTCTTGACTTCGAAGTCGGGCTTGTTCGGATCACCCAACGTCTCAAACGGCTCGCACGCCTTGCCGAGATGCGCGGAACCTCCATTGCGCATGACGGTGGGGACGGCCACATAGGCGGGCATCGCCGCGGCATTCGGACCGCGCGTCCGGGCAATCACCGAACCGAAACTGGGCATCTGGTTCGGCCCCCCTTTGGGACCCGATTTGTAGTAACCGGTTTGTGTCAGATGGCTCGACGGATCGTGCGAGTTTCGGTCGTGCCGGATGGAGCGGATGATCGTCAGCTTGTCGAGAATCGCCGCCTGTGCCGGCAGCAATTCACAAAACTGAACGCCAGGAGCCGACGTGCCGACCGACGCAAACGGTCCGCGATACTCCACCGGCGCGTTCGGCTTCGGGTCGTAAGTCTCGAACTGCGAGGGTCCGCCGGCGAGTTCGACAAAGATCACCGACGTGTTTCGTTGGGCACCCGTCCCCGATTCCGCATCGGCCCGCAGACGCAGCGTATCGGCGAGAGACAGCCCGCCCAAGCCCAGAAACCCGGCCCGCAGAAAGCTGCGCCGGGACCGCCCGTCACAGAACCGTGCCTGCCCATCCCCATAAACCGTCAGCATAACGCCCCTCCGTTCGGAGCCGCTCACCCTCACATCACGTCGCGCATTATCCGAAAGATCGCCGAAGAATGGAAACCCAATCCGCCTTCATCGCGCCCCGGGTGCATCCGTTCGATGGCGGAACTCGCTCATCTCAGAGTGGCTGGGGCGCTGTTGAGGCAACGGAGACGTGTCTTCAGGCCGAACACTGGGGCCGTGACGCGGCTCGTTCACTGTTCACGGCCCCAGAGTTCCGCGCGGCTTCCCAATCATCGATTTCAGATCGCCCCAGCCACCCCCACCATCGAGCCGATGCGCCCGCGGCCTCTGTCACTTCTGATCGCCTCGTTCGTCGGTCGCCAGATTGAGGAACTCGCTCTGTTTGTCTGCCCAGGCTTGTGACATGTGCTCGACTCTCTGCGGGTGCTGCGAGGCAACGTTTGTCGTCTCCGTCCGGTCCCGTGCAAGGTCGTACAGTTCCCATGCGTCGCCTTTGGCGGCTACCAGCTTCCAGTCGCCCGTGCGAATTGCCCGGTTGCCTTCATGGGACCACCAGAGAGTCTCGTTCGCGGCGCGTTCGTCTGTCTTGAAGACCGGCAACAGACTGCGGCCCGGAAGTGGCGGCGCTGACGGTGGGGCATCGTCGGCGAATTGTTGGGCACCGGCCAGTTCGAGGATCGTCGGCACGATGTCGATGACGTGGCCGGGGCTGCGGCGCAACTCACCTCTTGCGGCGATCCCGCGCGGCCAGTGGGCGATCAGCGGGGTCGAAATGCCCCCCTCGTGAACCCACGTCTTGTGCCGCCGGAAGGGGGTGTTTGACGAGGTCGACCAGCCGGGGCCGAGACACAAATATGTCGCAGCCGAGCCGGAAGCCGCCTGCGGGTCGTGCCCGTCGTCACGGACCATGATCTCAGCACTCGCCCCGTTGTCGGACAGGAACAGAATGAGCGTGTTGTCCATCGCGTCCATCGCACGCAACTGGCCTAGCACGCGACCGATCTCGCGATCCATCCGGTCGATCATGGCCGCATGAATGGCCATCTTGGCCAATTGGAACTCCTGTTGCTCGCCGGTCAGCTCGCTCCAGAGGAGCGGGCGGTTGATCTCACCGGGACCGAGTGTTTCGAGCGCCTTTGGGAAATGATACGGCGGGCCGATCTCACGTTCGACGGCTGAGAGCGTCCCCTCGACGATGTCCAATTCCTGAACCCGCTTCCAGCGGCGACGCCGGATTTCTTCCCAGCCGACGCGGTACACATCCTTGTATCGTGCGATGTCTTCCGGAAGCGCGTGGAGCGGAAAATGCGGAGCCGTGAACGCCAAGTAGTGAAAGAAAGGGTGGCCCGCGTACTGGTTGGCATGCTCGGTCAGGCAGCGGATGGCGTGGTCCGCGATGGCGGTTGTTGCGTAGTAATCGCTGCCCGGTGCGACCGGAGGCAGCTTTCGGTCATCTTCAAAATGCACTCTGGGATTGAAGTAGCGGCCTTGATCCTTGAGGTAGTAGGACCGGTCGAAACCATTGCCGCGCGGCATGCCATCGATGTGCCATTTGCCGGAGTGGTACGAGCGATATCCCTGAGCGGCGAGCATCCGGGGGAGCAGCCGCGCCCACGCGGGCCGCGGGCCGACTTTGATTCCGGGCAGGGCATCCCGCCGCACCTGCTGAGCGTAATAGCCGGTCAACAGCGCGGCCCGCGTGGGCCAGCAGCGGGCCGTGTTGTGGAATTGTGTGAACCGCAGGCCATCTGCCGCGAGCTGATCCAAATGCGGCGTCCGGATTTCCCCGCCGTAACAGCCGAGGTCGGAAAAGCCCAGATCATCCGCCAGGATCAGTAGCACGTTGGGCCGCTCGGCGGCTGCCAGAGTCGCATGGCCAGCGCAGGCCGTGATGATCGCGAAGAACGTTGCCATGCGCCTTGAGATCGTGGTCACGGGGGTTTCTCGGGGGTTTCTCGGGGAGAATGCGTGATCGTCGTTGCGACGGGGCTGCGAAACCGCGAGCGTGGGTTGCCCTTCTTTCGGGTCTTGGCAGACTCCTCATCAATCAAGTCAGGCCAGCAGTTCGTCGACCGGATGATGTTCCTCGACGCCGGTTAGGCGAAAGTTGAGGCCGCTGGCTCGGAACGAAAGCCGCGTATGGTCGATCCCCAGGCAGCGCAGAATCGTTGCCTGCACGTCGTGGACGTGGATCGGCCGTTCGGCGACATGGAAACCGAGTTCGTCGGTCGCGCCGACGGTGACGCCGCGGCGAATGCCCCCGCCGGCGAACCACATGCTGAACGCTTGCGGATGATGGTCCCGCCCCATGCTGCGACCGAGAGCCGCACTGGCTTCGACCATGGGCGTGCGTCCGAATTCGCCGCCCCAGACGACGAGCGTGTCTTCCAGTAATCCGCGTTGTTTGAGGTCCTGGATGAGACCGGCACAGGCCCGGTCGGTTTGGCCGCACTGTCTTCGCACACCTCCCTCGACATCGCTGTGGTGGTCCCAGCCGGCATGATAGACCTGAATGAACCGCACGCCCCGCTCGGCCAATCGCCGCGCGAGCAGGCAATTGTTGGCGAATGCGGCCTTGGGGTCGCCCGGCTGAGAGCCGTACAGGGCGAGCGTTTCGGGCGTTTCCTGGGTGAAGTCCATCAGTTCCGGAGCCCGGGCTTGCATGCGGAACGCCATTTCGTAGGCGTTGATGCGTGTGGCGATCTCCGGGTCGGCCACAACGCCCAGTCGCTGCTCGTTCAGTTTGCGGATCAGGTCGAGCGATTCGCGTTGGGCTTGCGTGTCGATCCCGGGAGGGTTGGACACGTGCAGAATGGGGTCGCCCTCGGAACGAAACGGGACCCCCTGATGGGAAGACGGCAGGAAGCCGGCTCCCCACATGGCCGCCCCGCCGCTCAGGCTGCCGCCGCTTTTGAGGACCACGAACGACGGCAGATCGTCCGCCTCACTGCCGAGACCATAGCTGAGCCACGCCCCCATGCTGGGCCGTCCGGGGGTGCCGTTGCCGGTGTTGAAGAACAACTGGGCCGGCGAGTGATTGAACAGGTCGGTGTGGACCGACCGGGCGATGGCGATGTCGTCGACGACCTCGGCAAGGTACGGCTGGACGTCCGAGAGTTCGGCCCCGCATTCTCCGTGCTGACGAAACGGAAACCGCGGCCCGAGCACGGCAGCGTCCGGCTGAATGAACGCGTACCGCTGTCCCTTGATCACCGAGGGAGGAATCGGCTTGCCTTCCAGTTCCTTGAGCTTGGGCTTGTAATCGAACAGGTCGAGTTGGCTGGGAGCACCCGCCATGAACAGGTAGATGACCCGTTTGGCCCGTGCCGGGAAATGCGCTGCGTGCGGCGCGATCGGGCTTGCTGCGGCCGACGGCGCGGCCCGTGTCTTGGACGCCACACCCTCCGCAAGCAACGAGGCGAGCGCAATCTTACCGACACCGACGCCGCAGTCGGAAAAGAAATGCCGCCGCGTTCGGGCGAGCCGGGATTCGTCGTGTCGGCCGATCATGGAATGAAACCGTTCGCTTGTGAGGCCAGTCGATGAGGAGGTGAGATCTCAAATCTCAAATCTCACATTCCAACGTCTCAATTCGTCGCTACAGGGGGGCCATCAGCACGATTGAAACGGGGATGTTTGACCGCAGAGAACGCGGAGGGCGCAGAAAAAAAGTCTCCCAGTCAGACTCTCTGCGACCCTCTGCGTTCTCTGCGGTGATTCCTGCTGGTGCATTGATGGAGACGTGCTGCCGTCTGCCTTGGTGGTTCGCGATTTCAGATGGCTGAAATGTTCCCTTATTCCGAATTTCCACTCTTACGATCAAGTGAGAAAACCTCTTGTCGAAAACGGTATCTTGCTCGCTCGATCCCTCAAAGGCGTGTGTCGTTACGATTTCGTCACCGCCTCATCCAGATTCATCAGCGCGCGAGCCACCAGCACCCAGGCGGCTCGTTCGGGCGATGCGTCCTCTGCGGCGGCGATTTCGTTGGCCTTCAATTCGCCGGTTTCGCAGCGATGTTGTTGGGTCTGTTGAAACTCAAGGATCGCGGCCAGTTCCTCCGGTCCGGGAGGGCGGGTGAGCAGGCGGCGAAACAGGAACGTGGCGATCTGCTCCGCCGCGTCTGCAGGCTGCTCCATCGCGTTGCCGGCGAGCGAACGGGCCATTTCGAGAAACATTTCGTCGTTGAGCAACGTGAGCGATTGCAACGGCGTGTTGCTCCGGTTGCGGCGGGCGACGCAGGTCTCTCCAGTCGGAGCATCAAACACGGCGTAGGCGGCGAACGGTGCCGTGCGTTTACTGAAGGTGTACAACGACCGGCGGTAACGATCCTCACCGGCGGAGACATTCCACGCGCCGGCGCCATACGCCAATGCGGTCACGCTGGCCGGTTGAGGCGGATAGACGCTCGGTCCATACATCTTGGGAGAGAGCAGCCCGCTTGATTTGAGCATGGCATCGCGGACGATCTCGGCATTCATGCGAAAGCGCGGCCCCCGTGCCAGCAGCCGGTTTTCCGGATCGCGCTCCGCCAACTCGTCCCGCACCCGGGAGCTTTGCCGGTACGTCGCGCTGGTGACGATCAGCCGATGCAGTTTCTTGAGGGACCAGCCTTCGTCGACGAACGTGACCGCCAGCCAGTTGAGCAACTCCGGGTGAGAAGGCGGCTCCGCCTGTGTGCCGAAATCGCCGCTTGTACGCACGAGACCGGTTCCGAACATCGACTGCCAGGCACGGTTCACAGCGACCCGAGCCGCCAACGGGTTGTCAGGACTGACGAGCCAGCGGGCCAGTTCCAGGCGATTGCTCGGTCGGGGCGACTTCCCCGAGACGAAGGCGGCGGGGATTCCCGGCTCAACCGGCTCGCGGGGACTCAGGTACTCACCGCGATGATGACGAAACGTCGGACGGATGTTGTCCGCCGGACGCTCTTGGAGCACCATCGAGCGCGGCTGTGGCTGGAGCCGGCCTCGCAGTTCGTCGATCGCTGCCCGCGCTTCGGCCAACTCGGGAGCTTCCCGATCGTACTGCCTGCGGATCGCCAGTCGTTCGTCGTCGGTCCAGGATCCCGCGTCACGGGTGAGCAGTTCCTCAATCCCGACCGGCCACGATTTGGCCTCGACCGTTCCTTCCGCCGAAGTGACCGACAACCGGAACCGCCCGAGACTCGCCGCAAAGTGCCGTTCAAAAAGCAGTTCAACCGTCAGCTCTTCGCCAGCGGTCAGCGGCTCTGTCAGATTCAGCACGAGTTGGCTCGGCTGCCCTTCCCGCTCGGCGGTCGACCAACCGGTTGAGCCGTCGCCGTCAATCACGTTGGCGGCATCGGCCGACCCGCTGCCGATGCTGATTTTTCCATAACTGTGGGACGCTGATGCGAACGGGACCGGAGTCCCGTCAACGGCCGCCGTGAGTTCGCTGAGAAAGAAGTCGCCCTGGCGGCCCTCGTAGTAGGCCCGTCCCGGTCCTCCGGCGGGAAGTCGTTCATCAGGGAGCACCTCGAGCCGCAGGGCGGTGATGGGTAACGACGAAGCATCCAACGGAAACGTCAGCGTGTAGACATCGCGCTTGGTGACGTCGCCGCTGGAAAAAATGGAGCCGTCTTCGAGCACTTCCAGTCGTGGCAAGTTCGAGTGGAGACCGGCTGGTTTCACGACATTCCACTTGACCGCATCGGTGGTCACTGCGTCGAGCCACTCGGTCAACTTCTGCTCACCGTACGCTCGCCGGCGGTTGGCGTCGTCAGGTTCGGTTTCCTTTGAGAGGGCATCAGCCGGCGGTTCAGACTCCGACTGCGCGACCTGCTCGTCGGCGGAACGTTGCTCTTGAATGAATTCCGGATCGGGGACCGGGAGATCGGCTCCGCCCCTCTCGTGCGGATTCAGCGGATAACGGTCCGGCAACTCGGACTCCCGTTGCTCGATCTGTTCCATCAATTGACGCCGCTCATTGTCAATTGTCTGATCGGGAACCGTGATGTCCGGTTCGTCCGCATTGTTCAGCAGCGCCATCAGGCGATAGTAGTCGGTTTGCGAGATCGGGTCGTACTTGTGGGAATGGCATTGGGCACAGCCGGTGGTCAGCCCGAGCCAGACGGTGCCGGTGGTCGCCACCCGGTCCACCATCGCATAAAAACGGTACTCCAACGGGTCGATGCCGCCCTCCTCGTTGAGCATCGTGTTGCGATGAAACCCGGTGGCAATGCGTTGGTCGGCCGTCGCCTCCGGCAGCATGTCTCCGGCCAGTTGCTCGATCGTAAACTGGTCGAACGGCATGTCATCGTTGAGCGCCCGGATGACCCAATCGCGAAACGGCCAGATCGACCGCGACCGGTCCTTCTCGTAACCGTTGGTGTCGGCATAGCGGGCCAGATCGAGCCAGTCGCGTGCCCACCGCTCGCCGTACCGGGAACTCGCCAGCAGGTGGTCAACCAGGTTTTCGTAGGCTCGCGGATCGCTGTCTGCGACGAATGCATCCGCTTCTTCGGGTGTCGGCGGCAAGCCGATCAGGTCCAGATAAACCCGCCGCGCCAGGGTGTAGCGATCGGCCTCCGGTGACGGCGAAAGGCCCTCACGCCCGAGCCGCGCGAAGATGAAATTGTCGATCTCGTTCTCAATACGGTCCGCGAACTTCGCCTGCGGCACCTGCGGCCGCTGCGGCCGCACGAACCCCCAGTGCCGTTCGTACTTCGCACCATCGGCGATCCATTGGCGGAGCAACCCCTGCTGCGTTGCCGTCAACGGCTCTCCCGAATCAGCCGGCGGCATTCGCTCGTCGGGGTCGTCCGTCAGGATGCGGCGGATCAGCTCGCTCTCGTCTGGCTCGCCGGGCACGATCGCGCTCAATTCAATCGCAGCCGCGCGATCGTCAAGCCGCAGGTCCGCCTCGCGCGTCTCTTCGTCCGGCCCATGACAGGCGAAACACTTGCCTGCCAGAATGGGCCGGATGTCACGCGCGAACGACGGCTCCGCCCCGGGCGATGTCGTCGACATCGCGAGGATCAGGCCAAGCCCGCAGAAAACCGATTGTGAAACTGATCTGTGCATGTCGTTAATAATACGGCTTCCGGCACTCGCTGTCTTGGGGCAAATCGCTTCGACCGAGCTTTGGAGCGTGTCCGTTCATGAGCGGCGGGTGGCTGGGGCTCGGGCAAACTCGTCGAACTCTCCAACTCCGAAGGACACTGAGGCCACGACGGTGACCGTCGACCGCACACAGCCCCAGGATGGGAGATGTTCGCCGCTCCATGATTTCCGATCGCCCCAGCCCCCCCTACCCGATGGTCCGGATTCCCTCACTGGCGTCATCGCGGCGTCGCCAGTGTTAGTCGGAACTCTTGCTCCTCGCCTTTGCGGCGGACGGTAACGGTGACTTGCTCGCCGGGGGAAAACTCACGCAGCGCGAGGTCGAAGTCGTCGAGGCCGGTGATGGAGTGTTTGCCCAGCTTGACGATCACGTCGCCCCCTTGGAGGCCCGCTTTATCGGCCGGGCTGCCAGGAGAGACGCCCTGAATCGCATAGCCTTCTTCCTCGCCGCTGAAATCCGGGATGCTGCCAAAGTAGGGGCGGCTGCCGGAGCGCGCCTTGAGGTCCGCTTTGCCTTTGACGGCGACGTACTCGGGCCGCTCCTCGGTCTGGGCGGTCGCGACCACCACATCTTCGAGCAGATCGGTCACCCGGCCGATGCCTGTGAAATTGATCTTCTCCCAGTCGTCGGTTGGCCGGTGATAGTCGTTGTGCGTGCCGGTGAACAGATGCAGCACGGGGATTTTCTTGGCGTAAAACGACGAATGGTCGCTCGGCCCGAAACCTTCCGGTTTCTTCGACAGGGCGAAATGATGTTCCTCGGCCTCCCGGTCCAACAGATCATCCCAACGCTTTGCCGTGCCGGAACCGAACACGGTCAGTTTGTCGTCGGTGAGCCGTCCGACCATGTCCATGTTGAACATGGCGATCGTGTTTTCGATCGGGAAGACCGGTTCCTTGACGTAATGCGCCGAGCCGAGCAACCCGCGCTCCTCGCCAGTAAAGGCGATGAACACGAGCCGCCGGGGCAGCGGTTCGGCTCGTGAGGTGAGGCGGCGGGCCAGTTCGATCAGCGCGACCGTTCCGGAGGCGTTGTCATCCGCCCCGTTGTGGACTTCCGTGGAACCGGGGATCAGCGATCCTTCGCCGCCGCGCCCCAGATGGTCGTAGTGAGCACCGATGACGATCGTTTCGTCCGCGAGCGGACCCTGGCCGGGAAGCACGCCAATGACGTTCTTCACCGCGACGCGGTTGATCGTGAGGCTCGTTTGGCCCGCTGCACTCCATCCGGTCAGTTCCCCGCTGTGCGGCTTGCCGGTCGCATCGATCTTGGCTTCCAGTTCTTCAAGTGAGCGGCCCAGCGCGGCCCGAACCGCACCGTCCATTGCAGACCGCGAAACTTGCATGACGGGGATCGACTCGCCGCGGCGGTGGCCGTTGTAGCCGAACTTCATCAACGGATCGGGCCCGTACTCCGCAATAAGCTTGCGAACCTCCTGCAAGTGAGTGACCGCCGCCTTCAACGACGTGTTCGTTGGCAACGTCCCGTGACCATGCGGTGATCCGTGACCATGCGGCGACGGATGAGCGGCGTGTGGTAACGGGGAGGCCTGCGGGGCATGAGGCTTGGAGGCCGATGCTGTCGAAACGTTCGGACTGTTCGGGCCGTTCGCAGTTTTCGCGCCGGCGTCGGCAGCCGGTTTGACAGGGACGTCGGCATTGTCCGGCTTGTCAGCGGGTGCCCGTTTCTTCGTGTGCGGGTCGTCTTTCTCCTGGGACTCTCCCTTGGCGTGGGGATGTGCTTGAGGTTCGTGGCCGTGCACATGTGGAGCGGCAGACTCTTCGCTCACCAGTGCGATGGCCGCATCGACCACCTGTTGCTCAGCGGCGGCGCGTTGTTCCTCGAGTTTGGCGAGCTCGGACCGGCTCGAGTACCCGTCGTTGACGAACAGGACGGCAACGGCCCCGCGGCTGAGGGCGTTTTTGAGTTTGGTGTTTAGAGCCGCATGCCGGGACGAGCCGGAGTGCGGACCGCCGAACAGTCCGTTCTCGTCCCCCTGCTGCGGCGTCCGCCGGAGAATGACGGCCACTTTGCCGTTGATGTCGATGTCGGCGAAGTCGTCATAGATCACCTGCTCGACCTCGTTGCCATCGACTTCCGCCGAATCCGTGGCCACGATGCCGTATCCGCAGAACACGAGCGGTGCGGAGAACGTCCCGGACGCGCCGAACGACAAGGTGCGGAAATCCTTGTCGTACTCCAACGGAAGCCGCTTGCCGTCGGGACCGCCGAACGTCAGTTCGTTGGGGGAGAGCAACTCCGATCCGGCGATGACTTCAAACTCCTGGAACGCCCCGCCGTCCACTGCCGTCACGTCGAGGCCCGCTGCGGCGAACGCGTCCCGCACGATGTCCGCGGCGACGTCGAGACCGTGAGTCCCCACACCCCGCCCTTCAAGTTCATCGGACGCTAGCTCTTTGAGTTGCGAGAGCATCGTTTCCGACGCCTCCGGTCGCAACGCGGCCAACAGGGGAGCCGCGCACAGGGAGGCGATGACGATAATCGCCAGTCGGTGTTTTCGCAGAGAGGGGGTTCGGGGAATCAGTGTGGATGACGGTGACCGTGGCGACAAAACTGGCATGGGCGGGTCTCGTGGGCGGAAAACGTACGTACCGTTCGATGCTTTCATTCTATCCGACCGGTCAACCGAGCGCTACACTGGAAGGGAATGCGAGCGTCGTGCTAATCCGCAAGCGGAGTTATTAGTGGGTCACACGTTGCGAAACAGAGACGTCCTCACTTGCCCGTGCATCCGCTGAGGATCGGCTGAATTGGCGTGCCCCACAGACACGGTCCGAACCGATGACTGCATCGCAGACACCTCTTTGCCTCGAAGACATCCGTGCAACGGCTGAGCGAATCGGACCGTTCGCGCGCCGGACGTCGGTGTTGTCGAGCCGCCGGGTGAATGAATGGCTCGGATGCAAGGCCGTCTTCAAATGTGAGAACTTTCAACGCACCGGGGCGTTCAAATTCCGAGGGGCCTGCAATGCGGTCATGAGCCTGAGCGACGCGGAGGCGGTTCGTGGAGTCGTGACCCACTCGTCGGGCAATCATGGAGCGGCACTGGCGGAGGCGGCGCGGCTCCGGAGGGTTCCCGCCCATGTCGTCATGCCGTCGAACGCACCGCCAGTGAAGCGTGCGGCTGTCGAAAGTTACGGGGCGAACGTCACCGAATGCGCCCCCACGCCCAGTGCCCGGGAAGAGACGGCGGCCCGCGTCATCGCTGCGACCGGCGCAACGCTGATTCATCCCTACGATGACCTGCGGATCATCGCCGGACAGGCAACGGCAGCGTTGGAGTTGCATCAGGATGCCTCCGACCTGGAGGTGGTCGTCTGCCCGGTCGGCGGTGGCGGACTCGCCGCGGGAACTGCGCTCGCCACGCACCTTTTCGATCCGAATTGCAAAGTCATTCTCGGTGAACCACAGGCGGTCGACGATGCGTATCGGTCGCTGCGACTGGGGCAAATCGTGCCGGTGGAAAGCGCCGTCACAATCGCCGACGGACTCAAGACGAGTCTCGGCGAACTCACGTTTCCGGTGATTCAACAGCATGTCGAGCGCATCGTGACCGTTTCCGAAGCCGAGATCGTGGAGGCGATGCGGTTTGTGTGGACGCGGATGAAGATCGTCATTGAACCGTCATCGGCAGTCGCCGTCGCGGCGGTCCGCAAACATCGGGATCGCTTGGCAGGCAAGCGCGTCGGCGTCATTCTCTCCGGCGGGAACGTCGATCTGGATCATTTGCCGTGGGGATAAAGACTCACACTTGGAAGTCGAATGTATCGAGGTAGGATCAAGAGCATGGTGAGGATCGATTCACCACGGATTTCACGGAACACCCAGCGTGGCCTCTGGCCGCAACCAAAGCCAGAAAACAGGAACCACAGAAGACGCGGAAGGACGGCGGGCTTGGCGGCCATGCCGGTCAATGACATTCGCCGCATTCGCGTGATTCGCGGTTTCCTGTTTTGAACCACGAATCACGCG
>JAJDEI010000152.1 GCA_029259845.1 Planctomycetaceae bacterium
GGTTTCAATCCGCGCCCCCGTGAGGGGGCGATGTAATCCGCCCGCCGCGTTAGCAGCCGCATTCGGTTTCAATCCGCGCCCCCGTGAGGGGGCGATCCGCCAATCCGCTTGCGCGTTCGCGGCTTCGTGCCGAGTTTCAATCCGCGCCCCCGTGAGGGGGCGATCAAACGTCGCGGATGTCGCCGGCGTAGAAGGATGTTTCAATCCGCGCCCCCGTGAGGGGGCGATCGCAATCCGTCCCGGTATGCCCCGATGGTTGTCAGGTTTCAATCCGCGCCCCCGTGAGGGGGCGATTGCGCGTGCAGATTTTTGTGCCGCGACTTGTCGAGGTTTCAATCCGCGCCCCCGTGAGGGGGCGATGTCATCCCGATAATTGGCCACGTGGGTATTAATCAGTTTCAATCCGCGCCCCCGTGAGGGGGCGATCGGCGGCGGCCGCAATCCGCTTCCATGCGGCGTAGTTTCAATCCGCGCCCCCGTGAGGGGGCGATGTCAATTGGAGACGCCTGACCCGTCTTGCAAAGCTGTTTCAATCCGCGCCCCCGTGAGGGGGCGATGAGATCATGCCCGATCATGTTCATCTGTTTATTGTTTCAATCCGCGCCCCCGTGAGGGGGCGATGTCGGACATGCTTACTCATTCGCGATTCGGACTCGTTTCAATCCGCGCCCCCGTGAGGGGGCGATTCCAGGTCTTGCGTGCGACGCTCGTGTGTCGCGAGTTTCAATCCGCGCCCCCGTGAGGGGGCGATTTCAGTTTCTGCGGTTTCGTCGCCATCATCTTTTTGTTTCAATCCGCGCCCCCGTGAGGGGGCGATTCAGAGCACAGGGGCAGCCGCAAAGAGTTTGGCGTTTCAATCCGCGCCCCCGTGAGGGGGCGATACGCTTCCTGAATCGGGGAGCCACAGCCCAGACAGTTTCAATCCGCGCCCCCGTGAGGGGGCGATTTGTCGGGAGACGCTTGTTTGGCTTTGGCTTTCAGTTTCAATCCGCGCCCCCGTGAGGGGGCGATAAGAGCAACTCCGGTTAATTCCGGATAAATTTTGTTTCAATCCGCGCCCCCGTGAGGGGGCGATGATGCAGTGGCCGATCCGCCGGACGGCCACAATAGTTTCAATCCGCGCCCCCGTGAGGGGGCGATTCAGGTCAATCGCTCCGTGGTTCGGCGGCAAGCGTTTCAATCCGCGCCCCCGTGAGGGGGCGATGTTGTTGCAGTCCGCGCCGGCAACGCCTGAGGGGTTTCAATCCGCGCCCCCGTGAGGGGGCGATGGGTCGCAACGAGTTTGCGGGCGGCGCCTGAGAGTTTCAATCCGCGCCCCCGTGAGGGGGCGATTCATTAACTCCACTAGGCCCGCCAACTCCAGAAGTTTCAATCCGCGCCCCCGTGAGGGGGCGATGCATTTGATCACTCCGAAAAGGGGACGTCTGAGGTTTCAATCCGCGCCCCCGTGAGGGGGCGATATGGCACCATCGAAGCCGCAATCGAAGCCGCGAAGGTTTCAATCCGCGCCCCCGTGAGGGGGCGATGTGCAGGTGCTCCACCGGATCAGGCAAATGATAAAGTTTCAATCCGCGCCCCCGTGAGGGGGCGATCCTGTGAGGTTGGCGTATCGGTCCAGCGTAACTTGTTTCAATCCGCGCCCCCGTGAGGGGGCGATGGTCGAGTTCACGGCATCGCTGTTGCTCGGCCTTGTTTCAATCCGCGCCCCCGTGAGGGGGCGATTCCGTCAGTGTAACAACCGGTGTCCTCACGAGTTCGAAGCCGTGGTTCGCGAACCTTGGGAGCTGGTACATTGGTTTTCGGGGTTGCGGCTCGTGTGCCGGTCACAAGTCTAGTGATGGGCAACGGTTAGGGGTTCCGCGAACCTAACGGTCTTGCAGTGCGCGCTTCGGGGTCGCGGCAGCCTTTTTTACGCTGTTGTGCCTAGGAAATCAGTGGACCGTCAATGTCGTAGGAGGACTTCGTGCCATGATGTTCGACTCGTCGTTGCCAGTTTCGTCCGAGGTAGTAGAAACGGAGGCTGTCTTGGGATTCTTCGAATTCCTGGAGCAGGCGATCTTTGCATTGGGCCCACTGAGCCGGATCGACCTGCATCTCGAAGACGGAGTTTTGTACGCGTTGACCATAGTCCAAACAGGTGCGAGCCACGTGTCGCAAGCGACGTCGGCCTTGGGGATCCTTCGTGGTGACATCATACGTGACGAGCACATACATGGGGACTGTCCCTTCATTTCCAGAGTAACGGTGGATAAGCATCGAGGTCGCCGCGAAGGAAGCGGGCCAGCAGCCGCACTTGAAGGTGCAGCATCATGCCGATGGTGGCTTTCTCGTTGAGGAAGCCGTGGGTGAATGGATCGCGTTTGCGTTCCTGCCAGGCGACGAGGACGGTTTTGCGGGTGGCGTCATCCATCATGACCGCGCCGGTTTCGAGAATTTGGAAGCCGGATGACGAAACTTGCCGCCGATTGATGAGTGACAAGACCAAGCGGTCTGCGATCCACGGCCGGAATTCTTCCATGAGGTCCAAAGCCAGGCCCGGGCGTCCGGGGCGGTCGCGATGCAGAAAGCCGACGGCTGCATCCAAACCGCAGGCCTCGCAAGCGGAGCGGATGTCGTGCATCAAAAGCGTGTAAACGAAGGAGAGTAAGGCGTTGAGAGGATCGAGCGGCGGCCGCCGCGTTCGCCTGGTGTACTGGAAGGTCTCTCTGTCACCGGTTACCAGATGATTGAAGGCTCCGAAATAGGTGGTCGCGGCCTCACCTTCGAATCCCCTCAACTGGTCGAGCGAATCGGCCTGCTGAATCTCGGATACGGTGGCGACGAGCCGACGCGCTGCGGCCTGGAGCGGCTCCACGCGGCCGGATTCTGCCGCGTCCCGAGCCGCCCGCAGGAGGACGGTGCGACAGTTCGCCAATTTGGCCAGGATGATCGTCCGGGCCAGAGCGAGAGAGGTCGCCTCTTCGTCCGCGGCCCGGTACTGCTGCCGCCGCAGGAGCACGTTGCCCGGCGTGAATCCGACCACAGCCGTCCGAAACCGTCCCTGCTCGCTGAGTAACGAGATCGATACGCCGGACTCCGCACAGGCCGACATCAAGGGGGGACTCAGCCCGACGCGGCCGAAGCAAACGATGCCGTCCAGATTGTGCAAGGGGACGCGAAGCTTCGTCTCCTTCTTCACCCGGACCACGACCGCCGCCCCGTTCTTGGCCAGGTAGGCCCCCTGCGTGGTGACAAACAGCGTGTTGAGGTGCGTCTTCACCGGACATCCTTCTGCGCTAAGCGAGGTGGAACCTGCATCACGAAACTTCTCCCCAGGCAGCGCCGTCGGCGTTCAACGACGACTGAAGCTGGCGTTCAAAGAAGCGGCTGGCGGAGGCGCGGCTCATCGCGTCGGGGAGACAGACCGGCAGCAGCGAACAGGTGTCGCACTTCTTTTCGCGGACGGCCGGCGGGGTAATGCCGGATTCGAACAGTTCATGCAGCCGCTGCGCGGCCTGTTGGGTGGTGGATCGCAACGGAGCGTCGAACACGACATCGACGCGGCGTCGCTTCTCCCCGTAGAACAACTGCCCGCCGGCGATTTCCACATCGAGCATTTCTTCGAGGCAGAGGGCCTGCGCACAGAGTTGCACGCGGTCGCAGTCGTTGCGTTTGGGCCGGCCCCGCTTGTACTCGACCGGCGTGATGCTCCAGCCACGAAGGCCTGCTGTTGCCCGTTCTCTGAGCCAGCCGGCCAGAGAGCGGTCGGCTTGGCGATCGGACACCTCGGGCGGCGGCCGCCACTCGATCACGTCCGCCTGGCCGATCAACCCCAGCGTGAGACTGGAGAGTGGCAGTCCCCGCGTGATGCGCACCCCATCGCGCGTCTGTGGTTTCCCTGTATGAGCCTTACGATGCAGGATCTGCCCTTCCGCCGTGAACCGGTTCTCGACCCACACGCGCTCGATATGAATCAGCGCGCACTGCCGCTCACAAAACAGCAAATGCTGCAAGGCGGAGATGGGCAGCAGGTCGTCTTCGGAGTAGGGCATTTAGAATGGAGTGGCTTCAACAGCGAGGTTGGAAATGACATCTTCGCCGAGTACACACCGTACAGCCTGAACAATCAGTTGTTCGAGATTATTGGCGTTTCGCAGATCTTCTGGAACTATCTCAAAATAGCTGTGTTCCGTAACAACGCCATCCGTTTCAACATCCTTGAGAGTCCTCGCTTTCAACTTTCGATACCGTGCTGCCTTGTATTCCCATTGTTGATCGTACTTTTCATCCCCACGCATACCGCAATACTCAATGTAAAGATGTCGATCACCAGCCGTTGAGTGAATCGCAAAATCAGGGTCGAGTTTGTTTTTCCCTGACTCTTTCGACTCGTCAGGCACAGTGATACGAGCATCGCAATCGTATTTGAAAGGGATTCCGTTACGATCAAGAATGTCAGCAATCAGTTTCTCTCCGTACGACTGGACAGAGTTCCCTCGATTCGTCAGATACCTTCGAAGGCCGGGAGTTGGAATGCACGCACGTTGATGGAAGTAGCCGAGTTGAAACTCACCTTGTCGCTTCAACATCAAACGTGACGGCCATGCTTTCTCGAATGACGAAACAGCTCGATTGGCCAAATCTTCCAGTTCTTTTCTCGTTCCATAGTCTGAAATCTGCCTGAGCCGGCGGCGGGCAATGTTCCACACTCGTGGTAAGATCAGATCCGGATTCGCCGAAGCAGCTGAAAAGAAGCTGTCCACATAGGTGACACCAACATCGGGATTGGCCAAGAACTGGATTTGCTGACATACGGCGAGAAGGCGCCCTGCATGATATGCGTCGCTTTTCCGCAATTCATCGAGACCTTGATTGATGGTCACGTGTTTGGTCCTCTGTCGAGATTCGTAAATGGTGAACTGCTTCAAAAGCGCCGATCAACCTTGATGCCATCAGGAAGGTCTGTCTCATCGATGTTAACAACGTAGTCACTGAAATCTCGTGGTGGTTTCGGGCCACCATTGGAATTCGCCACACCACCATCGGCATCGCCACTGCCATCATCATCTTTCCTCCGGATTGTGACGCGTTCGAAAAGCTTGTGTGCCTGTACGTTTCCAAGAGGGCTTTCGTGCTGAAAAACAATCAGTGCTTGTGGTGCCATTTCGCCACGAGACGCGGAACGGTCGGTCTCGAACATTTGAGCCAACGCGGTCCAGAAGAGTTCGAGGTCTTCGCCATTGGAGTCGAAGCCTGTCTGTTCGGCGAGATGTGGATTGATGTAACCGTGGACACGGTACAGGCCGTACGGCACAGTGAACTTGCGGCCCATCGTGCGGTTGTCGCCCGACTGGTCTTTCGCTTCCTGTTTCGTCGTAACAGCACAGCGTGTCACGGCGTGTTCTTGTGAAAATATCTGATCAATGCTACGGGCGATGCCGAGTTGAAGCGGTCCGCGGACTTGGCCGCAATTGACTTTGGTTGACATCACTGCCCCGAAAGAACGGATGTCAAAAAAGTTACCACACATCCAGTCGGTCACTCTTTTCGCATCCGTAGCCTCCTTGGGGAGCTTCCCCTTGCTATCCGGTTTGAGATCGCAGGCTTGGTAGGCCTTCTCGTGCTGGTCATTAAGAATGGCCTTCTCTTTGACGTAGATCTCGAATGGCGGCTGCTCCTCTTTAACAAGCCCAACGTAGTTCCGAAGTTTTCGCTTCAGACAGACATCGGTCACCAGCCCCTGGCCGGTCTCCGGATCGATCCGTGGCAAGTTCCCTGCATCAGGGTCACCGTTCGGGTTGCCGTCTTTGACGTCGAATAGGTAGACGAAGTCATAACGATTGAGCATGAGAGTTACTCCTTTTCAGGTGATGGGGTGGATTTGGCATATCGATTGCGCTCATGGTGATATCCAATCACGAAAAGCCCTTGGTCGATGGGAGCCGCGTGCAGTGGAAAGTCCGAGATTCGATTGACGATACTGTTGATTCGAGCTTCAAAAGTTGGACGTGTTTTCCAGGGTCGCTGCTTGTCTGTTTTGGGGAGTTTCCGAACGTGGTGGTGGTAAAGTGATAACAGACGAGGAAGAACTGTGGCCGGAGTCTGCATGGCTGATGCCAGATACCGATGCCGAATTGTTGTTTCCAATGACTCGAATGCGGCGGTTTGGAGATTCTCCAATTGCCTGAACAGCCTGCCGATGTGGTACATCGGTTCTTTTCGATGTGCATCGACTGATTCAGTGATCGCAGAGAGTTGCAAGCCGCCGTGTCGAATCTTGCGGTTGATCACCGCTTTGAGGCCTGCGGCACGCAGATACCAAACTTCCCGATCAGCACGGATTCTTCGCAAGACTGCGGAATAGAATGCATCGGGATAGGCAGTCCCCGTGAGAATTGACCGCGTCAACACTCCGGAAAGTTGCGGGGGAATATCCTTCGATTCGCGCGCAGTTTGGCGAAGCAATTGCCATACCGCTGGAAATTCGGGGTCGGAGTCAAATCTTGCAATCGCCAGGTCGGCGAAGTGTTGATGCAGGTTTTTCACTAGATCGCCCAGCGTGCTGACCTGCCAGAAGCGGACGCTGATTCGGGCCGCGTTGGGGGAGAGGCCGAGGACGTAGAACGGTGTCTGCGGGTCGCCGAACTCGCCGGGGTACTTCCCTTGGGCAATCTGCGACAAGACGGCGTGCACATGGTTGGTGAGGACCTTGTCCTCTGCGTCACGCGACGGATCGAACACCCACGGCAGCAGATTCTCCGCCTCCGTCGACTTGTCGGTCCAGAAGACGGTCGTCGCGTCGCCGATCTGAACCCGCCGGCTGTTGTCGGCCAGCAGACGGTTGAGAGCCGTGCAGTACTGAAAGGCCGTGCGCTCTCCGACGGGCGAATTGAGGCCCTGCTGCTTGTGCTTCCCGTAGGATTCGACAGCATCAAAGTTAAAGGAAACGAGGTTCGCCCCTGAAGACTGGCCGCCCCAGACACCTTTGATTTTCGGTTCGTGCAGCCGCGCGAGGGGGCGCTGCTCACCGGTGATGAGGCACTGGCCGGTGACGGCTTCCGACGTGTCCTCCTCCTGTTCAAACTGATCCCGCCACCATGCCTTCACCGCCTCAAGCTCGTGGACATAGTGGTCGGTCGCGCGGATGCGGAACACGCCGAACCCGGTGCCGATGTCGACGAGCTTCTCATGTTGCCCGGCCTCGTCGGGATTCCATTGCCTGAGGAACGTGCAGACTGCGGAGAACTCCGGGTCGCCGATGTTTGATTCCACGTCGAGATGACGCCCGCGAAAGGCTTCAAACGACTCGCGGGTCCGCTCCGGTTTGGGGTCGTCCGCCTTGTAACCCAGCAGGTATGCCGGATTGTCCCACAGAAAGCAGGGGTTGATGCCGGCGCCGGAGGGTTTGGCGTTGCCGAGGACGATCAAAGAGAGCGGGAGCAGCTTCTTTCCCTCCTGTGTTCTCACGTCGGCGATCTCATGCAGCGAGCCGTCCGAGTTGAGGGTCACGCAGAAGGCGATCTTCTGACGGCTGAAACCGTAGGGGGCGATGTCGACGTCCGGGTCGTCTTCGAGCCGTTGGTAGTAGTTGTTGAGGGCCTGCAGAATCATGCGGAGGCCTCCTGGACGGCGGCCGGTTCGAGGGGCGGCACTTCGATCACGCCGTCGTGCATCTTGGCCCGGAAGAAGTGGGGGATTGCGTTGAGCTTGCGGCCGTCATGGCTGCTGAGCGTGTCGTAGGTCTTGCCGGTCGCCGGGGCGAATTCGATGTCGTGCAGGAGGTAGCCCAGGTCCTGCGCGCCGGTCAGCTCCGAGTCGGGGATCGGTCCGTCGATCCAGTCGAAGTCACAGGGGAACTCGCGGCAGCCGAGGTAGGGGTGATGAAAATATTGGCCGCGCTCAGCCCGGCGTTTGAAGATGTTGTAGTGCTTCTCGACCGGGTCGGAGTCGTCGAGCAACTCAAAGCGGGCTTCGATGACATAGGCGACGTCCCGTAGGATGGTGGCGGCGCGTTGCTGGCGGTCGTCTTCGATGAGGATGGCCAACGGCCCGTTGAGAGTCCCCTTCATCGCTTTCCTGGCATTGGCGGCTGACGCTTTGCCGGAGACTTCGTTGCGGCGAAGGTTGGTGAAGCGGATCGGCTTGAGCACATGCAGCCGCTCGACGATCCACCGCACCTGCGGCTTCCAGTAGATCGCCTCCAGAATACCCCGCGCCGCCGAGGGAGTCAGCACGTCATAACTGACCCTCTCGACCTTCATCTCCGCGCGGGTGAAACAGGCATACTCGCCCCAGACCTTGAGGCGGATGGGGGATTGTCTTGACATCGGAATTCCTCTCGCGATCAGGTAACAAGTGTGTCTGATTCCATGAATCCCGAGCGGTCGACCCGGAGGCCGAGCTTTTGGTCGTAGGCGTCGGGGTTCGTCAGGACGGCGTAGCCGCCGTCGAGGGATACGTCGACATCGCCGGCGCGGATCAACTCGGCGTACACGTATTCGAAGACGTTGACCGTGTAGCGCTGCAGCCGCCGGAGCAGCCAGCGGTCCGGACCCTTGTCGTACAGTTGTGCGGTCAGGTTGGCCCCCGCCTTGCCGTAGGGGACGAAGATGGTCTGCGAGGTGCCCTCGATCATCCGGAACCGTTCGGCAGCCGTGCGGAAGTTGAAGGCGAACTCCTGCAGCGGCTTCGGGAAACAGCCCATCACGTCCGGCTTGTCCCAGCCGTGCTCGTCCCGCTGCTTCCAATAGTGGAGTTGGAAATAACGTTCGATGGCGGCCGGGTCGAGGAGGTCGTCGTAGTCGGGTAGCACTTCCCGTGCTGTGGAGGCGACCTGTGCCAGATAGCCGCGCAGCTTGACGTCCGTCGGCTCGAAAACGAACAGATCGCCGGAGGAGCGACACCCTTCTCGGTTGCAGCGGCCGGCTGCCTGGGCGATCGAATCGAGTCCGGTCATGGCTCGGTAGACGACCGGGAAGTCGACGTCGACTCCGGCTTCAATGAGCTGAGTGCTGACGACGCGGCAGGGCCGTTCGTCTTTCAGGCGATCGCACATTTCGGCAATCACCCGGCTGCGATGCTCGCCGCACATCAGCGTGCTCAGATGAAACAGGCCGTCATTCTCGTTCGTCTGCTCCTGCAATGACCGATACACCGTCGAGGCGTGTGCCTTCGTGTTTACGATGCAGAGAAACGACGGCTGTTCGCCGAGCCGCTCAACAAGTTCAATGTCCGAGATCGCTCCCAGATGGCGGACACGGACACGCTTCATCTGCTCGGAGAGCTGTTGCGGCTCCGGAATAATTTCACGCACGTTCTCCAAGCCGATCGGGAATCCGTCTCGCGCAGTCAATGCCGGCTGCGTCGCCGTGCAAAGGACGATCGAACAGCGGTAGTCGGCGACCAGTTCCCGTAGCACGGCGAGGCACGGCTTGAGCAGCTCGACCGGCAGCGTCTGCGCTTCGTCCAGGATGACCACACTGCCGACAAGATTGTGCAGCTTGCGACATCGCGATGTCCGTGCTGCGAACAGGGACTCCAAAAACTGCACGTTGGTTGTGACGACCAGCGGCGCATCCCAATTCTCCGCCGCCAGACGAGAACAAACGGTTTCGTGTTCGGCATCGGGGTCGACATTCGAGTGATGCTCCAGTACGACACCTTCGCCGAGATCACCCAGCACGCGGCGAAACACGCTTGCCGTCTGATCGATGATGGTGGTGAAGGGAATCGCATAGATGACACGGTTGAACCCGTGTATCGTCGCATGCTTGAGGGCGAACGCCAGGGAGGCGAGCGTCTTGCCGCCGCCGGTGGGGACCGTGAGAGAGAAGAGTCCCGGCGAACATGCCGAGGCTGACCGGCAGGCGGCGAGCACTTCGGCCCGGCGACCGTTCACGTCCGTCGGGTCACTGTTTGCGGACAGGTTGTCCAGGTGCCGATCGAGGAGGGCGAGCATCGACTGCAGGCTGACGTCGTTGGCCGGTCTTTCTGCGGACCGGGCCGCATCCATGAACGCCTCGGTCGCCAGAAAGTCGGCGTCAACCAGGCAGGAAAACAGCATACGGGTGAACAGAGCGACCTGAAACACGGCCCGTCTGCTGTCACCATGATCGATTGTCAGCGACGGTGGAGTGAGCGGTTCGCCGGCGTCCAGAACCTCCGGCGGTGCTGCGTCGTACGGATCAATTTCCTTCTTGAGCCGCCCCGCAAGGCTTGTCGGGTCGCCGTTCGCATCCGCCAGACCGGCATGGTGCCCGGCAATGACATACGCCAGCAGCCGCCCCCAATGAGCCACCGTCCTGTCCGCGTGCTGTGCACCGGCGGTCGCATGGTCGACGCGGCCCTTGTATTGTTCGAGATGGGCCTCGAAACCGTTCTCTTTTTCCAGATAGGACTGGAACGCCGCTGAGTACTTGCCGAGATCGTGCCAGCGTCCGGCGAGCTCGCCCCAAGGTTCGGCATCGAATTCGGCAGCGAAGCGGGCTGTGAGGCAGGCGACATCCCGAAGGTGGACCTCCAGCGGTTCCCAGTCTGGGGGTGGTCGACCCTCCACAGAGTGTGCGTAGAACGGCTGAGACAACATGCGGCCCCACTGATGACAGTGACCTACTGTACAGGCGTTCTGGCCACTTGTCAAAGCTGAGCTGTTCGGATGCCGCTTCATCAACCTGGCGAAGCAGGACTGTGGGTGCAGCCGGTGGAGACATCGACAGGACCACCGGACGACTGCCACGGGAGATTGAGAAAGTGGCCGACGCTCTCGCCGGTGTGGGGAACAGGTGAGGCTCCAAGCGAAACGCCACCACTGCTTCCGCCGTCGCCAACCGTCTATTGCTGCCGCGATCTCGCTTCTTGCCCGCCGCTACCATTCAGCCACGAGAATCGCCCGCCCCCGGTGGAAAACGCAGAGGCGGGCGATCCGCTTCTCTCACGGCGCAACATCCGTTCCCCACCGGGAGGCCGTCAAGATGCTGAGCGCAGAGACCCGGACCGCAGAAGTTCAGAGCGCAGAGACCCGGACCGCAGAAGTTCAGAGTGCAGAGACCCGGACCGCAGAAGTTCAGAGTGCAGAGACCCGGACCGCAGAATCTCAGACCGCAGAATCTCCGACCGCAGAGATTCATCCGGCAGACACTCACCCCGCCGGAGACCGGCCGCGCTACCTGCCGTCGTCGGAAGAGATCGCCCAAGTGACCGCTGAGATTCGGGCGGAGTGGCCGCCGAGCACGTTCCGGCTTCGGGCCAGTGGAAGGGGCAGCGCGTGACCGGTGGAGGAGGACCGGAGCCGGACGCCGCCGGAGACGTCGGCGTGGCCTGCATCCGCCGCCGCAAGGCGAACGTCAACGCCGCCACGAGCGTCCCGGTCCAGCGCACGAGCCGCTTGAGAAACGCCTGATACGACACCGAAGCCGGCACGTCCCAAGGGAACAGCTTGTCTGCGATCTTCCGTGCGGCGGCGAACCGCCGGGCCAATGCGGCCTGATCGGACCAGACCCACAGCAGTGCCCTGAGGATCAATCCACGCGCGGAGAACGAGCTGTCCGCTCGAAAGCGAATTCCGGAAAGGTCTGCGTCCGCCAACAGCCAGCGAAAAACGGCCAGGAGATCTTGGGAATGTGACCCCGGCGCGATATGGCCATCCTGGTCCCGATGCGACATGCCCGATGCCTTTCGGGTGCGAGTTCGATCGTTCGTTCCGTGGAGTGACCGAACGAATGATCAAAACCCGTGATCGCATCGAGACTAATTGTTCCAATGCCACAAAAGCCCGGCGTCTCACAATGGGCCCCAAGTCGCAACTGCAAACCCTGAAAGCAGATAGAAAAGGGTTAACGGCGTAGGCTGGCACGGGGCAGTTTCAGTTGGCCGATCAGCACACGAGAAACAGAGTTTCTCGAAAGTGCGTTCCCAAGCCGGAGCTTGGGAACGAGGGAACTCCAACTCTGAGGACCACGTTCGATGAAACGCTATCCCATCAGTTCGTTGATCGGTGAACCAGAGGGGAGGATGTACATCGGGCGGCCGTTGTGGTCGGGCCAGGTCTGCTTGATGTTGATCCCCAAGTGCCCGTAGACCGTCGCCCACAGGTCCTCAGGACCAAGCGGACGTTGGTGGGGATGCTCTCCCTTGGCGTTGGTGGAGCCGACGGCTTGCCCTGTCGGCATGCCTCCGCCGGAGACGAGGACCGACATCGCCTGCGGCCAGTGATCGCGGCCCGGTTGATCGACTTTGGTTTGGGTCCCTTTGCGGACGGTGATGCGAGGCGTGCGACCGAACTCTCCGGTGACAACCAGCAGCACCTTGCGGTCCAGGCCGCGGTCGTAGAGGTCTTCCACCAGCGCGGCGATGGCCCGGTCCAGCAGCGGGATGCGGACCTTGGCGTCGTCGAAGATGTGACAGTTAACCGCGTGCGAATCCCAATTGTAGGTGCCGTTTTTGAGCCAGGGGATGCCGCTCTTGTACGGGTTCTCCATCACCATGGTGACGAATTTGGCTCCCGCCTCGACCAGCCGCCGCGCGAGCAGGGCCCGTTGTCCCCAGGAGTGGCGACCGTAACGATCGCGAAGGTCGTCCGGCTCCTGGGAGAGGTCGAACGCCTCGCGATTGTGGCTGCTGGTGAGCAGGTCGAGGGCCTGTCGCCGAAAGCGGTCGCTCGCGTCCATCAGGCCGCTGCCGTCGACGTCGCTGCGGAAACGATCGAATCCGTTCAGGAGCGTCGTACGGTCATCGAGGCGGTCTTCCATGTCCTTGGAAAGCGCCAGGTTCTTGACTTCAAAGTCGTCGTCTGCCGGATTGCCCGGCACGGTGAAGGGAACGTAGGACGGCCCCAGCCAGGCGGCTCCCATGGCGAACGTGTCGACCTGATGCCGCCCGTCGGGGGCATTGCAGATGTAGTTGGGGAGACCGACATCACGGTTCTCGAACCATTTGGCGACAAACGACCCGACCGCCGGCGCATCGTTGACGGTGTTGACCGGCGTTTTTGGTTTGCGGCCGGTCATCAGCCGCTTGTGACCCCCTCCGTGGTCGGCATAGCCATGCGAGATGGAGCGGATAAGCGTGAAACGGTCGGCGACGCGGGCCAGGCGCGGCATCAGTTCGCAGATGTCGATGCCGGGGACGTTCGTTGCAATCGGATGAAAGATGCCGCGATAGTCCGCCGGGGCGTCCGGCTTCATATCGAACGTCTCCATGTGCGGCGGTCCCCCCGGCAACCAGACGAAAATCACCGACGTGTCGGGATCGTCGAACGCCGGCCCGGCAACGCCCCGCAACCGAAGAAAATCGACCAGCGAGAACCCGCCAATGCCCAAAGTTCCGATCCGCAGGAAGTCACGTCGGGAGACCGGTCCACGGCACGTCGTTTTGATGTGGTCCATGTTCCGTCTGTCGGAGGAGGGCGATTGGGGGGCGGGATACCGGTCCTTGATTCTAGCGGGAGCGGTCTCTGTTTTCGAGAGGTCTTCGCATTTCCGGACAGGGGACATGGACGTGTGGACATCCGATGGGCCGGTGACCGTCGGGGACGCGCGTGATCAAATCAGAGCCCGGAGCGTTAGCGACGGGTCCATGTGACATCGACACAGCGCCGCCCCGTCGCTAATGCTCCGGGCTCTGATGCATACCGATCCGCTGGTCGACGAAATCTGTGCGGTTGCGTAAGCTGTATGGAGTTCTGTCATGGGGAGACCGGCTGGCGCCCAACGGCAGTCGCGTTGTTCCGGCGAACATCCTTCGGGCGGACTAACTGAACCTTTCGGCTGGGGAAAATGCATCATGTTGTTTCGATGGCTCCGACGATTCGCTTTGATCTCGATCCTTCTGGGGGCGTGCGGGGGGGGCGTCTCTCGAATTTCAGCTGACGATGGGCGTCCGAACGTCGTGCTCATTATGAGTGACGATCAGGGGTACGGGGACTTCGGCGCGGCGGGGAACACGGTGATCGAGACGCCGCAGATCGACGCGATGGCGGCTCGCAGTGCGTCGATGCAAACATTCTACGTCTGCCCGGTCTGCTCGCCGACACGGGCCTGTCTGATGACCGGCCGCTACAACTATCGCACCCGGTGCATCGACACTTATAACGGTCGTTCGATGATGGACCCCGACGAAGTCACGATCGCCGAAATACTGCGGGAGGCGGGTTATGCGACGGGAATTTTCGGCAAGTGGCACTTGGGCGATTCGTACCCGTTGCGGGCGATCGACCAGGGGTTCGAGGAAGCGCTCGTTCTCAAAGGGGGCGGTCTGGCGCAGCCGTCCGAACCGCTTGAAAATCACCGCCGCTATACCGATCCCATCCTATTCCACAACGGAGAGCAGGTGCAGACGAAGGGGTATTGCACCGACGTTTATTTTGACGCGGCACTGAAGTTCATCGAACAGGCCCACGGCCAGGGCCGTAGTTTTTTCGCCTATGTGCCGACGAACACCCCGCACAGCCCATTCCACGACGTCCCGAAAGACCTTTACGAGCATTATCGCAACAAAAACATGAAGCCGCTGCACTTGCCGGTGTCGCAGCGGAGCGGCAAGCCCGCCGATGACGACACGCTGGCCCGCATCTGTGCGATGATCACCAACATCGACCAAAACGTCGGGCGGCTGTTCGACCGGCTCGACGAGCTGGGGATTACGGACAACACAATCGTGATTTACATGGTCGACAATGGTCCCAACACGTCACGTTACGTCGGCCCGTTCCGGGGCCGAAAGACCAACGTTCACGAAGGGGGCATCCGTTCGCCGTTCTGGATGCAATGGCCGGGGCAGTTGAAACCGGGGACAACCTCTGACCTGCCCGCAGCGCATATCGACGTGACGCCGACGCTGCTCGACGCGTGCAACGTCGATCCGCCGGACGGCGTGAAGTTCGACGGCCGCAGTTTCCTGCCGCTGCTGCGTGGAGAAGACATCACGTGGCCCGAACGGTATTTGGCGTTGCAAGCCCATCGCGGCAATGTTCCTGCGCGATATCACCAGTTCATGATCCGCGACAACCGCTGGAAGCTGCTCCATCCGAGTGGGTTCGGAAGGGAGAGATTCGCCGGTCCGCCAAAGTTCGAGCTTTACGACCTATTGGCCGACCCGGGAGAGACGCGAAACCTCGTTGCGGAACATCCGGCGGAGTTGCAACGGCTCAAACAGGCGTATGACGGTTGGTTCGATGATGTCTCCAGCACGCGTCCGGAAAACTATGCGCCCCCGCGGATTGATGTCGGCACGCCGCACGAAAATCCGACCGTCCTCACGCGGCAGGACTGGCGTGTTCGCGAAAGCAAGGGGATCGGCCATTGGGAACTCCACATCGCCGACGCCGGACCGTACGACGTGCAATTCCTGTTCAATCATCCGGTCCCGGCGGGCCGCGCGCTGCTGAAGGTGGGGGATGTGGAACACGCTGTATCGGTCGACGAGGACACAACGTCATGTACGTTCACCGGTCTGAAGCTCCCGCCGGGCGATGCCTCGTTGACCGCTACGTTGACAGCAAACGGCAAGACGCAGGGGGCGTACCAGGTCGTGCTGCAACGGAAGTAACGACACGTCGCGTCAGTTCTTTTTCCAATTCGCGAACTCTTCCGGCCGCGCGTCGGTGTAGAGGTCGAGGGCGGCTTGGAGTTCGTCAAGGATGCTGCGGACGTCAGGTGACAGGCCCGCCGGGTCGAGCGGGTGCTCTTCGAGCACGTCTTGTTCGATGTCGAAAAACTGGCCGCTTCGGTACAGCTTGTAGCGCTGTGTGCGGGTGAACTCTTGTCCGATCGGACCTCCGTTGCGGGAATACCAACAATAAATCCACGCGCGCGGTGTCCCCATTCTGCCTTGCAGTTGCGGCAGGAAACTCCGGCCATCGGTGGCGAGCGACGCGGGGATGTCCACGCCGGCTGCATCACAGAACGTCGGCAGGAAGTCACTCATGTCGACCAGATCGCTGCAAAGCATCCCGCGCGGCGTTTGGCCCGGCCAGTGGGCGATCAGCGGCACACGGGTGCCCGCGTCGGTCATCTTTCCCTTGCCGCCGGCCACACGCTGCCCGTTCATCATGGAGACGACCGGCTTGTCGGTCCCGTTGTCGCCGACGAACAACACCAGCGTGTTCTCCCGCACACCGGACCGCTCCAACTGACCCAGCAATCGCCCGACCAGTTTGTCCATGTACAAGACCATGTCCCCGAAGTATTTCGCATGCCCCTTGTAAGTCGGGGACCCCTTGCTGGTCGGGTCCCAGTCGGCCGAATCGGGCGTCGGCTCGAATGGGCAATGCGTGAGAATCATCGGATAGTAAAGCAGGAACGGTCCGTCCTTGTGCCGGTCGATGAAGTCGCAGGCGTAGTCCGTGATGATGTCGGGGCCATACTTTCCGGGACCGTAGTCGACCGCTTCCCCGTTGGCTTCGAGACCGGGATTCGCATAGCGGCTCGGTCGCCGCAATAGTTGCCACAGGCAGTGCTCCTCGAAGCCGAAGTGCGCGGGCAGCCGGGCGTCTTTGCCCAACTGCCACTTGCCGACGATCGCGGTCGCGTACCCGGCATCTCTCAACAGGTTGGCGAACGTCGTCTGCGATTCTGCCAGCTTGCCGAAGACGGCATAGTTCCGCACGTTGGCCATGCCGGTCATCAGCTTGACCCGCGTGGGCGTGCACAGCGGCTGTGCATAGCAATGCTCGAACCGCACGCCGTCCGCCGCCAACCGGTCAAGCACCGGCGTCCGGTACGAAGTGCCGCCGTTCGCACCGATGCACTCATACCCCAGATCATCCGCCATGATCAGCACAATGTTGGGCCGCGTCTCGGCGGCGACTCCCCCATCGGTGAAGAATATTGCCAGGAGACACATGAGTGTGAGCAGTGGTTTCAGCATTGCTATTGCCAGTCGAAGTTGACGGAAACAACGGTCAGTATCCCTCCCTCGTTTCTTCGTGCCTTGGTGCCTTCGTGGTTCTGATTCGACCACAAAGACACGAAAACACGAAGGAAAAGGAGCGAGGTAGATCAGACTCCCGCCTGACGCGAACGGCGATTGAACCTCCGCGCTTCATCGCCGTCACGCAGGGGCCTGACCTACGAAACTGTCTTTCGTTGCAAGGGTTATAGTGTCAGGAAGCCCTTGCTTTGGCCATCTTGGACAAGAGCCTCCAATTCTTTCAAATAGGCTTCGCAAAGATCGAGAATGTTTTCATTCGGGCGTTCATCGAACTCGTATCGGACATCAGTTGTTGACGATGTATCGGATTCGGGCTTTGGTTGGGCTGGTTCGGGTCGGGGAGATGCTATCGTTACGGGATTGCCGTCACCATCGACGAAGGACACGCGATAATCCACCGAGCCGGACAGGTGAAGTGTGGTGGCAACAGTGATGTTGAGTATCTTCGTTGGCGCGACAGGTGAGACATGGATGTTGACGTCCCGTTGATCCTTGAATAGCGCGATATTCGGATGGGCCTCTTTTTCGATTTGGGACTCGTACCACGCTTGACTGTCAGCTTGTCCTTCTGCTTCCTTGCATGCGTATTGCGCGACAGATCGCGCGGACGACAGGAAGGCACTCAGGAGATAGACGAACGCATTGGGATCGTCGTGTTTCGCGTGCATTTCGGATAGAAAGTACCATGCCTCTTTGAGCTTTGCCGGTTCGTACATTTGATGTGATCCTCACGGTGCGGTAGGTCAGGCTCCCGCCTGACGCGAACGGTGATTGGACACCCACACTTGATCGCTGTCAGGCGGGAACCTAACCGCCGGCTGACATGCGGAATTACATACCCAGCGAAGTAGGGTGGGCTTCGCCCACCAAGGAGTGTTTCAAACTGTTTCACTCATCCGGTTTGTCGCGATGGTGGGCACAGCCCACCCTACGCCGTTAGATCCCCAACTCCTTCAATTTCGGTTCCAGGGCTTCGGCCCATAGTTGGTAGCCTTTTTCGCTGAGGTGCAGGGCGTCGGGCATGATGTCTTCGGAGAGGCTGCCGTCCGGGGCGAGGAAAGTGTTGCCGATGTCCAGCCAGTGGACGCGCTCGCCGTCAGCCAGTAAGCGGATGCGGTCGTTGATGGCAGTGTTGTTGAGCCGTTTTTCGTCGAAGGGAGTGCGGCCGCGGGGGAAGATGGAGTGCAGGACGACCTGCGTTCCGGGGGATCGTTCGGCCAGGATGTCGAGGATGCGTTTCACGCCGGCGGCCACTTGCTCGGGGTCCTGCATGAAGTGGCCCGTGTTGTTGGTGCCGATCATGAGGACGGCGACTTGGGGGTTGATGGTGTCCCAGTTGCCGTGCGTGAGCCGCCAGATGACATGCTCGGTCCGATCGCCGCCGATGCCCAGGTTAATCGCGTCGCGGCCCCCATAGGAACGATCCCAGACTGCCTTGCCGTTGCCTTCCCAGGCGTGGGTGATGGAGTCGCCGATGAAGGCGAGCCGCACGGTGTCTCCGCCCTGTTTGGCCCGCTTGGTGAGCAGGGCGTCACGCTGCTTCCAGCCCGGTTCGTCGCCGCGCGTGGCAGGGATGACGGCTGAGTTGACGTCGTAAAACGAACGCTGATCCCGGTACCGCTGCTGCAGCGCCCGCAGGATGGGAGCATAGTTTGGGTCGTCGTGCAGGCTGGTCAGTTCCTGCGGGTCCTTTTCGAGGTCGAACAGGTTCCACTCGCGGGTGCGGGGGTAGAACATCAGCTTGTACCGCCCGGTCCGCACGCCGTCGTGCAGAGGCACGTTGTGGACGGACGCGTTTTCGTAGTAGGCGTAGTAGATGGAGTCTCGCCAGTCGGAGGGCGGCTCGCAGTCGCCCGTCAGCACTGGTAGCAGGCTCCGCCCCTGCATCTCAGCCGGGACCGGTGCACCGGCCAACTCCAGAAACGTCGGCGCGTAGTCGATGTTCTGGATCAGCGCGGTCGATTTCGTCTCCGGCGAGATGACTCCGGGCCAACGGATGATGAACGGCATCTGCAGCGATTCCTCGAACATCCACCGCTTGTCATACCAGCCGTGCTCGCCGAGGTAAAAACCCTGGTCGGCGCAGTAGATCACGATGGTGTTGTCCGACAGCCCGGCCTCGTCGAGGTAGTCGAGGATGCGCCCCACGCCGTCATCGACGGCGGCAATGCACCGCAGGTAGTCCTTGATGTACCGCTGGTACTTCCACTGCACGATCTGTTTTTCGGACAGCTCACCCGCCTTCATCTTTTCGATGAACGCCCGGTTCTCCGGTTCGTAGTGGGCGTCCCAGACGTGCTTTTGCTGATCGGTCATGCGGGCGTAGTTGCTGTTTCGATGCCCCGTTTTGAAAGATTCGGGAAACAGGTTTTCCCCGTGAAACTTCATGTCATGCGACCAGTAGAAGTAGTCGCGAATGGTCATTTCATTCTGCTTGAGAAGCCCCGACCGACCGGAATAGTCGTCGAACAAGGTTGCCGGCTCGGGGACGTCTTCATCCTGGTAGAGGGCGAAATGCCGCGGGTGCGGCGCCCAGTTGCGGTGCGGCGCCTTGTGCTGGCACATCAGCATGAACGGCTTGTCCGCATCACGCTGCTCCTTGAGCCAGGTGAGTGACAGGTCGGTGATCAGATCGGTGCAATATCCTTCGTACCGTTTGCGGCTGCCGTCCTGTTGCAGGAAGTCCGGGTTGTAGTAGCTCCCCTGCCCCGGCAGCACTTCCCAGTGGTCGAACCCGGTCGGATCGGTCGACAGATGCCACTTGCCGATCATGGACGTTTGATACCCGGCCTGCTGCATCAGTTTGGGAAACGTCGTCTGCGAGCCGTCGAACTTGTTGCCGTTCCGCAGGAATCCGTTCAGATGGCTGTGCTTGCCGGTGAGGATGCAGGCCCGCGACGGGCCGCAGATGGAGTTGGCACAGAACGAATTGAGGAACACGGCCCCGTCGGCAGCGATGCGATCGATGTTGGGGGTCTCGTTGATCTTCGACCCATAGGCACCGATCGCCTGCGTGGCGTGATCGTCGGAGAAGATGAACAGAATGTTCGGCTGCTCTGCCGTTTTCCCCAAGTCTGCGGCCAACGCCCCGAGGACTCCCAGAGAAAACACGAATCCACGCAAGACAATTTTCGCACGGTTGTTGTCGATCAAAGCCATGTTGCCCTTTCACTGCTGGCGTCAACTCGAAGTGAGATTGCCCTTCAGTGTATCCGCCTTCCCCCCGTCGGAGACAGCGCCCCGCAGGGCAAGCAGCCATCCGTCACGATCAGTTCGTGAAGAAGTCGAAGACGTTGCCGAGTTGCGAACTGGTCGTTTTGTAGATCTCGGTGAAATGGCATCGCGCGCAGCTGACGGTCGTGAAACGCTTATTCTGAACGTCAAATATCTTCGACAGCACTCCCCCCGTCGCGCGGAACTCGCCCGCCTCGAAATCCGGGCAATCGCACTTCGGGCACTTCCAGTTGTCATGCTGCATGGTCTCTCGCCTCGTGTGTTGAAGATCGAACCGTCGGAGCTATGACAAACGCACACCGCAGCGGTTGGTTCATGGAAAAGACGCAGAATCCCAATCGAAAGCCGGGCACCGGTAGTTGCCATCACTCAGACAGAGTGATGGCAACTGCGTTTGCGCGCCCTCTCGGTCCGGTGGGGTTCAGCCAGACCCATGGGAAGGGAAACACCGCGAGAAGCAAGAATGTGACCAGTCGCAGCAGATTGCCGACCTTGAGCGCCTTGTATTCCGTTACTCTCGATGGGGTGAGGTCCCAATCCGTAACTCCGTCGTCGACCACTAACATGGCTGACACGACATCCGCATCAATGCCATTCGAAACGTACCGGGCGCTGCCGTCCGCAAACGCAACGTGGCGTCCCGTCATGTACTCGTACAAATAGCTTTCGTGACGGTGTCCGCCGGCCTCTCGCATGTCATGAGAAGACATGCGACGAACGGCTTCTTTAAGGTCGGGATCTCGTGGCTCTGTCCAGTGAATGTCGCTCGGATTCCACTCGATCAAGGCAATCGTGTTCGACGTCCCGTCGACGATTTGGCGAATCGCGGCCCCTTGGGCATCAGGCCAGCAGGTGTGGGAACCGACAACGGCGACGTAACTCGTGAATCCTTCTTCGTTGACGTTTGGGCATCCGTAGACCTGCGGCATCCGACTGATCAACTCGTGGTTGTGTGGACCGTCCCAGGGTTCATCGAGATCGTACTCCTTGTAGAGTGACTGCTGGTCAAGGTGAGGCAGGATCAGAACTCGCCAACTGTGCATCGGCCGGCCATCCCTGTCTGTGACGTATGCCGGCGGAAACGTGTGATAGACATCGTGGTAGTTGTGCAAAGCCAGCATGATCTGCTTGATGTTATTCCGGCATTGAGTTCGCCGGGCCGCCACACGCGCGTCCCCGACCACCGGCAGAAGCAGGAACATTGTCACGAGACAGAAAAACACACTCACGAACAACAATGCTCTTGGACGCGAACGGCTTTCGTAGACGTACCACCAAGACCCCACCACAAAAAGTCCTGGTATGACCCCCGGCGCGCCGAACGCGACGACCGCCGACACCATCACGGCCGCGGCATACAGGAGATAGACCAGCAAGAGGGGACGCGATTCTTCTTCACTCTCGATCGGTGATGGATCCGGAATCATCGCTGCCATGTTCCAATTCCTCTCGCCCTGTTGTTCGACGAAACGTCCGATAGTCGCATGATCCGCTCGTTCCACCGCAGCACAAACACACTCTCCGCAGAACTCTCGATGACGATCGCAATCACTCGGCATCGTAACACGGCTCTGCTGACCCTGCATCGTTTTCGGCATAATCTCAGACGCGGTTCTTCACGGCGCTGGATGATGTTGCTGACGCTCACCATTGGCTCGCGGCTACATTGGGGCATGGCGGTGTCGAGACCTTCGCGCCGTCTTGGTAGCATGCTCGCATGGAGACGAGCGATGCAATCATTGACGCGGGCGACCGGCTAATGTCGGTCATGCGCGAGTACTGGGGGTACGATGCGTTTCTTCCGCTGCAGGAAGAGGCGATGCGGTCGGCGATGGGCGGGCGGGACTCGCTGGTGGTGTTGCCGACGGGGGGCGGGAAGTCGCTGTGCTATCAGGTGCCCGCGTTGTGCCTCGACGGCATGGCGGTCGTTGTGTCGCCGCTGATCTCGCTGATGAAAGATCAGGTCGATGCGTTGCGGGCGTGCGGAGTAGCCGCTGCCTTCATCAACAGCTCGCTCACGGCGAGCGAAAAGTGGAACGTGGCCGATGACATCCGGGGGCAGCGGCTGAAACTGCTGTATGTCGCGCCCGAGCGGTTGTCGCTGCCGGGGCTGCTCGACTTGCTCGAAAGCGCGACGGTCTCATTCTTCGCCATCGACGAGGCGCACTGCGTGTCGATGTGGGGGCACGACTTTCGCCCCGACTATCGCAAGCTCAACCTGCTCCGAGAGCGATTCCACGGCACGGCTATTCACGGATATACGGCGACGGCGACGGAGCAGGTCCGCGACGACGTCGTGCGGCAGCTCGGCCTGCGCGAGCCGGAGGTGTTGGTCGGCAGCTTCGACCGTCCCAATCTGACCTACCGTGTGGAACGTCGCGACTCGCTGCTCGCGCAGATTGCCGGTGTGCTGGAGCGGCATCCGGACGAGTCGGGCATCGTCTACTGCATCACCCGCAAGGAGGTGGACAGCATCGCCGCGTCGCTGACGGGCGGCGGTTACTCCGCGCTGCCGTATCACGCAGGCATGTCGGACGAAGCTCGCAAGGCCAATCAGGAAGCGTTCATCGAAGACCGCTGTCGCATCATCGTCGCCACCGTCGCCTTCGGCATGGGGATCGACAAGTCCGACGTGCGGTACGTGGTGCATGCGGGGCTGCCCAAATCGCTGGAGAACTATCAGCAGGAGAGCGGCCGCGGGGGACGGGACGGACTCGAAGCTGAGTGCTGCCTGTTCTACTCAGGGGCCGACTTCAAGACCTGGGAGTTCATCGTCAACCGGTCGGACGGATCGCCGGCCTTCAAACAGGCTCAGATGGCGTCGCTGCGTCAGGTGATGGATTACTGTGACGCGGCTGCCTGCCGGCATCGCTTGCTCGTACAGCACTTCGGGCAGGACCTCGGTGCCGACTGCGGCGAGGCGTGCGACATCTGTCTCGGTGAATTCGATGAGGTCGAGGAGCCGCTCGTCGTCGCTCAGAAGATTCTCTCGTCGGTGTACCGGCAAGGCGAGAAGTTCGGAGCGGATTACACGGCGAAAGTGCTCAAGGGGTCCAGGGAACAGCGTGTCATCGAGAACGGACACGACCGGCTCACCACACACGGGTTGCTTCAGGAGGAGTCGCGGCGTGCGATCCTCGACTGGATCGGACAGCTCGTCCAGCAGGGATTTCTCTCAAGTGTCGCAACGGACGACGCTGGAAAGTACAACGTCTTGAAGCTCACGCAAGACGGTTGGCGACTGCTGCGAGGAGAGGTTCTGCCGCGTCTGTTGAAACCGGCGACCGATGCGTCATCTCGCTCCCAACCGAAACGGCATGATCCCCATTCGTGGGAAGGAGTCGATCGGGAGTTGTTCGAGGTGCTGCGTTCCCTGCGGACGGAGAAAGCGAACGACCTGGGACTGCCGCCCTACATGGTCTTCGGCGATGCATCGCTCCGGGACATGGCCCGCCGCCGCCCGACGGGTGCCGACGGCTTCCTCAAGGTGCATGGCGTCGGACAGAAAAAGTGCGATGACTATGCGACCGAATTCACCACGCTCATTGCCGAATATTGCGGTGAACACGAGCTGGAAACCGACGTCGACCCGCCGTCAGCGACTCCGCTTTCTGCCCCGAAGGACGCCTCGCGCCTCACACGCCCGGCAGGACCGAACGAAAGTGCCCTGCGAGCGATTGAGTTGTTCGATCAAGGCCGCACCGTCGAAGAGGTGGCGGAGACGATGGGGCGGGCGCTGTCGACGACGCGCGGCTACTTTCACGAGTATTTGCGTCATCGCCGCATCACCGATCCGGTCCGTTGGGTCGATGCCGTGCAGATTGCCCGCATCGAAGAGGCGATCGCGGCTGTCGGCCCCAAACCGCTCAAACCGATCCGCGAACATCTCGGCGGCGAGGTCGACTACGACCCGATCCACATCGTCGCCATCTGCTGGCAAAACCGGCACCGGGATGACAACGCGGATGCCACGGTTGCCGACCATGTCTCCCACCAGCCGGAATGATTGCCATTTAACCCGGATGTTTTATTGGTTGATTGGTGTTGAGGGGGTTGGGATGGCCGGGGAGTCGGTCCAGGGAGGGGGCAACAGCCTTGTCTCGCCACCGCAGCCAGGACCGATCGCGTGACAGAGGGTCACACCGACGCCATCGCGT
>JAJDEI010000153.1 GCA_029259845.1 Planctomycetaceae bacterium
CAGGGCCAGCGCACACTTAGCCCTTGCTTTTGCGGGACTTATGTGTCCTGAACGTTCAAAAAACCGCAATCGTGACCAGCCGCCGGGCGGTGATGACGTGGGGTTCGGTTTCCGGAAAGACACCGAGGAGGAACTTGGTTCGTTTTCCGCCTATTTCTATGCGATTTCACAGAGAAACAGGCGGTTCACCCACGCTGTGTATCCTTCCCAAAGTGCGCGCTGGCCCTGGATGGTAACCCGAAGCGTCAGCGAGGAAGCGAACGTGAGTGAGCGATTCGTCCCTCGCTGACGCTTCGGGTTACGAGGTTGCCCAGCTTCAATCTTTGAATGGCCCTGGTCGAACACGCTGGACGGATGCATGCGGTACGGGTCACAATCTGGTTGGCGGCGATTCGAGCCAGTTTCGAGTCCAGGCCGCGGCGGCGGTGCCGTCCCACAACGAATGAGAACATCAACCGCGATCCGTTATCCCCGGACGAAAGGAAATCATGAAACGTTCCGGCCTTCTGGCCCTCGTGTTGCCGCTGACAATCGTTGCCCTGGCTTCGGGGGCATCCCCATTGGCGCATGTGGACGTTTTCGTCTCTGGCGAGGATGGTTACGCCGGGTACCGCATTCCGGCCATCGAAACGACTCCGGACGGGTCGCTGCTCGCCTTTGCCGAAGCGAGGAAATACAACCTGGCCGACCCCGGAGGAAAAGAGCAGGAAATCGACCTAGTGCTCAAGCGAAGTACGGACGGCGGATCCACTTGGTCGCCGATGGCCGTGATCGAGCACTCCGGCGAGTATTGGTCGTCGGCCAATCCGGCCACCGTGGCCGATCGCGAAACCGGGCGTGTGTGGGTTTTCTATTTGCGATGCAAGCCGGGACGGGGAAGCGAAGGCGCGCGGCCCGGCACCGACGACGCGAGGAACCTCGCCCGCTACAGCGACGATGACGGACGGACCTGGTCCGAGCCGATCGATCAGACGGCAGTCGCACGCGACATGTCCGATTCCCAATGGCGGATCAGTGTGCCGGGCCCCGGGGGAGCCGTCCAGGACCAAACCGGACGTCTGGTTGTTCCCATGTGGAAGGTTGCCCCGTGGAAAGCGTTTGTGATTTTCAGCGAAGACCACGGCCGCACCTGGCAACGGGGAGCCGACGTGCCCGGAACCCAGGGGTCCGACGAAGACCAACTGGTTGTGCTTACCGACGGGAGAATCCTCCTGGACGCCCGACAGCAAGACGGATCGCATCGTTGGAACGCCACCAGTGCCGACGGCGGCCGCACTTGGTCTGAGCCTCGCCCGGGCGAAGAAGTGTCCCGGGTCTGCTGCGCCATTGAACGTTACACGCTGGAGTCAGCCGGCGACGACCGCAACCGCATCGTCTGGACCGGCCCCAAAGGACCGGGCCGCAAAACGTTGATTGTGCGCACCAGCTACGACGAAGGCCGGACGTTCACGAACGAGCGGCTGATCTCGGACGAACCGGCGGCCTATTCCGACCTGACCGTGCTGAAAGACAAGTCGGTCGGCGTGCTCTGGGAACGAGGCAACTATCGGTTCCTCAGCTTCACCCGCCTCACCCGCGATTTTCTTGAACCGAAGCGATGAAGCCGTTTCAAAGCCGGGAGGGCGAAGTTACCGCCGCGCCGCACCGTATGAGTCACCCGACAACGCGGCGCTGCGGGAGCTTCGCCTGCCCAAGATGCGCGCTCCAACGCTCTTGAAACCACCTCATCAGAGCTCCGGGCTGCGTCCGGATTGCTGGATCCGGCTCAGGAGATCGCTGAGACGTTGGACGACGTCGGGCCGCTTCTCCCAGAGGTTGTGTGCTTCGGCGGGATCGTCGCCGAGGTGATAGAGTTGTCCTTGGGGGCCGCCGGTTTGCGGTTCGATTCGGGACGGTTTCGTGAACCCGCCGGAGCCGAGGTTGCCCGGGATGAGCTTCCAGTCGCCGTCCCGGATCGCGAACGTTCCGTCGTACGCATGATGCACGATTGATGGGCGGACCGGTTGGTCGCGTTTTTCGTTGCGGAGCAGCGGGAGAAGGCTATAGCTGTCTTCGGCGGCGTGCTCCGGCAGATCGTGGCCCACGATCGCCGCCACCGTCGCCATGAAGTCGGTCAGACAGATCACCTCGTCGGTTGCCGTGCCGGGAGAAACGGCACCCGGCCAGCGGACGATGCAGGGCACACGGTGTCCGCCCTCCCAAATATCGGCTTTCATCCCGCGCCAGGGCCGGCTCGGATCATGCCCGTAGTCGGCAACCACAGAGCGGGTCGGACCGCTCATGTTCTTTCCGTTCCTCGCGGGAGACCCGTTGTCGCTGGTGAACAGGACGATCGTGTTGGCCGACAGACCGTGTTGCCCGATCGCCTCAAGCACCTGGCCGACGGTCGCGTCGACTTCGTGCACGAAGTCGCCATAAAGGCCGGCCTGGCTTGTGCCTCGGAATTGCTCCGTTGGAGCGATCGGCGTGTGCGGCGCAGTCAGCGGCATGTAGAGGAAGAATGGTTTGTTGCCAGGTTCTTCCGCTCGCTGCCCAATATAGTCCGCGGCCCGGGACGCCAGTGTGGGCATCACGGCGGTGAGGTCCCAGCCGGGCACGCTCGGTCCGGGATGCCCGAACATGGCTTTCGGTTTGAGGGCGGCGGGGATCCCCACGGTGCGGTCATTCTCGATGAAACAGTACGGAGGAAAGTTGGGGACGTCGTCGCCAAAGTACACGTCGAACCCGCGTTCGCAGGGACCTCCGCCGATGGGCCGCGTGAAATCGACCTTCTCGCCGAACGCCACGCGGCTGGTCGCGTCATACTGGCCGGGCTGCATGGTTTCGGTGATTCGCGAGCTATCGGACGTCGGCCATTCCCAGCCCAGGTGCCATTTCCCGATGCAAGCAGCGTGATATCCGTGCGCCTTGAGCATGGCCGGCAAGGTGAGACGCTCGGCCTTGATCAACGGCTCATCCCAGGGCCACAGGACGCTTTTTTTGAGAACGGTTCGCCAACAGTACCGACCGGTCAGCAAACCGTAACGGGTAGGCGTGCAAACGGAAGAAGGCGTATGGGCGTTGGTGAATCGCAGGCCTTCGGACGCCAGCCGGTCGATGTTGGGCGTCGGGATCTTTGACTCCGTGTTGTAGCATTGCGGGTCGCCATAACCGAGGTCGTCGGCAAGAATGATGACGATGTTCGGTGGCTGTGCCTTCGGTCGTCCGTTCGACAGACCTTCCGCCCCAAACGAAGGGGCGACGCCAACGACGCAGGCAGCGGCGAGGAAAAATCCGGGGCGCATGGGGAAAGTCTCTTGGCCGGTTCTGTAATTACGAACGCCTGGCCATGTCGCGTCGTGCGCGAACATCTGACGACGTTCAGCAAGCGGGGAAGAATCAGACACAAAGTCTAAATGACCCAGCTTGATTGTGCGACACTCTCAGCCGTGTCGTGCTATCAGGGGGGTATCCGTTGGATGGTGGTGCTCGCTCATTTCAGCGTGGCTGGGGCGCTGTTGAGGTAGCGGAAACGTGTCCTGAGACGGAGCACTGGGGCCGTCAGGTGTCTCGTTCACTGTCCACGGCCCCAGAGTTCCGAGCGGCTTAATAGGTCGTGTTGAGATACAAACATACAATCCGTCGATTTTCCCGCAGGAAATGGGGTAGCACCGGTTGTCCCAACCGGTGCCGCGCAGCGGCAGGAAGCCTTTGGTCGAGCGGACGATTTTCCTTGACCCGACAGTTCCTCCAGAGGTTTCTTGTCGCGTTGCGACACGGGTTCGGACAACCCGTGCTACCCGGTTCGTATGACAACATGACCTAAATTATCGGTGTCAGATCGCCCCCCCACCAGTGAGCGGATGCACCCTGCTGTCAAGGTGGGCTGTGCCCGTCGCGCGGCAAATGGGTGTCGCTCGGTGTTGTGGTGGGCACAGCCCACCCTCTCTTTCTGTCAGATTCATCGACTGAGAGCCTGTCGCGGGCGGAGGAGTGCTTGAAGCGGGTCGTTCGACTGCGTTAGACTGATGGCCGACCTTCCCCTGTTGCGCCGGTGGAGCCGGTGCGGCCCGTGGCATTCATTTCACACGACAGGAGCGATCCATGACCGGGTTCACGCGGCGAGAATTCCTGGAAAACTCGATGTTTGCGGCAGCAGCAGCGGCGGCCACCAACATCGCCCTGCCACGGTCGAGCTTCGGGAAACAACGCGTGGGTTCCAACGACAAGCTCCGCGTCGCCATTCTGGGCGTCAACGGTCGGGGCCGGTCGCACATTGGCGGGTTTCTTGCGAACCCGCATTGCGACATCGTGGCGCTTTGCGATCCGGATGAAGCGGTCGGCCTGGACCGTGTCAAGATGGTCGAGGAGAAGCAGGGAACAAGGCCCCGGTACATCAGGGATCTCCGGGCGGTGATGGAGGATCCCAACATCGACATCGTCACCATCGCGACGCCCAATCACTGGCATTCGTTGGCGACTATCTGGGCGGTGCAGAACGGGAAGCACGTCTACTGCGAGAAGCCGGTCAGCCACAACATTGAGGAAGGCCGCCGCGCCGTGCAGGCGGTCGAGAAACACGGGACCATCGTCCAATGCGGCACGCAGTCGCGGTCGCAGCCGGCCCAACAGGAAGCGATCCAGTTCCTCAAGAACGGCGGCATCGGTGAGGTCAAGCTCGCCCGGGGCCTGTGTTACAAACGCCGCCGCTCGATCGGCCCACGCGGGAATTATGACGTCCCGGCCAGTGTCGACTACAACGTCTATCTCGGTCCGGCCAACGAGGAAGCGCTCACGCGGCAGCGGTTCCACTACGACTGGCACTGGCAGAACAACTGCGGCAACGGCGACCTGGGCAACCAGGGGATCCACCAGATGGACATTTCCCGCTGGGGACTGGGCGTCGATAACATCGGAGACCGCGTCGTCACCTACGGCGGACGCCTGGGGTATGAGGACGCCGGCGAAACGGCGAACACGGAAATCTCCGTCTACGACTTCGCGGATGGCAAACGCATCATCTTCGAGACCCGCGGACTGGAGACCGACGACTACCTGGGTGCCAAAATCGGTGTCGTCTTCCACGGCAGCGAAGGCTATCTGGTCTCGACGAGCAACTACGGTTCCGTCACCGCCTTCGACCCGGACGGAAATCCGCTCAAGACCTTTACTGGTGTGGGCAACCACTTCGACAACTTCGTCGACGCGGTCCGGTCCAACGACGCCGGTGTGCTCAACTGTCCGTTTGTGGAAGGGCATCTCTCCAGTGCTCTGTGCCACTTGGGGAACATTTCCTACCAGTTGGGGCAGAAGCAATCGGTCTCCGACATCTCCGACGCCCTGGCCAGTCAGCCGGATGCGGCGGAAACGGTCGGCCGGACCGTCGAACATCTGCGACGGAATCAGGTTGACCTCGAAAAGACGCCGTTGACGCTCGGCCCGTCGCTGACCCTCGACGGTCGCAAGGAGCGATTCACCGGAAGCATGGCCGCCAAGGCGAACGAACTGCTGTTCCGCGAAGGCCGCGGCGATTTCAAAATCCCCTCGGCAGCAAACCTCTGAACTCGCAATCACCATGCTTCACTCTTGACACTGACCGCTCACGGTCGAAAGTGAAGTCCCTCAAAGTTCGTATCAATTCAGCCATCTGAAGTGTTCTTCTCACCGCGGAGTCGCGGAGGACGCGCTGAGAAGTCGTCGACGTTGAGAGATCGACTCCGTCTACCGGTGACCAGAAAAGCTGCTCGCTGGTGTATGATCCCCATCAAGATGCCCCCAACATCAGCCAATCGCAAAGAGCCGAGAAAGACCCCTCATTCCTCCGCGAAATCTCCGCGTTCTCTGCGACTCCGCGGTGAACTGACCGCTCGTCCCTCAACGGACACGATTGAACAGGTGACGCCTGTCTGAACTTCAGACGGCTGACGTGATACCAAATTCGAACATTTCCCACGTGCCGGCCCGGAGAAACGTTGTCTGACCGGCACATGATGTTCCTGTCCCTCCTTTGTTTTCCCACTTTTGTTTTCTGTTGGAGTTGCCGGATGTCCGGAAGAATGCTTTTGACCGTGCTGGCCGTCGTCGGCCTGTTTTCGATGCCGACTTTCGCTGAGGAGGGCGCGACGCCCGTCGGTCGCATCAACGTTCCGCCCGGTTTTGAGGTCGAACTGCTGTATTCGGTTCCCATCGAAGAGCAAGGCTCCTGGGTGGCGATGACATTCGACGACAAGGGACGAATGATCGTTTCCGACCAGTACGGCAAGTTGTACCGGGTCACCGTTCCGGCGATCGGAACCGAAGACGATATCCAGATCAAGCCGCTGAACATCGACATCGGCATGGCTCACGGGTTGCTGTACGCCTTCGACAGCCTGTACGCGATGGTCAACGGCAGCAACAAGGATGACGATGACAAGTTCCGAACGGGCATGTACCGTGTTGTCGATTCCGACGGCGACGGAGAACTCGACGAAGTCAGGCAGTTGCGGAAGCTGACCGGTGCCGGAGAGCACGGTCCGCATTCCATGGTCCTTTCACCCGACGGCAAATCGCTGTTCGTCTGTGCGGGTAACCATACGGATGTCACCGAGTTCGACGAGTCGCGCGTCCCGCGGAACTGGGGCGAGGACATCCTGCTGGACCGCATGTGGGATGCCCGGGGGCACGCCCGCGGACGGCTCGCACCGGGCGGATGGATCGCCAAGGTGAGCCCGGACGGACAAAACTGGGAGCTGTTCTCCAACGGGTTTCGCAACGAGTTCGACATCGCCTTCAACACCGACGGCGAGCTGTTCACTTACGATGCCGACATGGAGTGGGACATCGGTGCGCCGTGGTACCGTCCGACGCGGGTGAATCACGTCACCAGCGGCAGCGAGTTCGGCTGGCGGTCCGGCACGGGGAAATGGCCCGAATACTACCCGGACAGCCTCGGCTCGGTGGTCGATATCGGCCTCGGTTCGCCGACCGGCATCGTGTTCGGCACGGGAGCCAAATTCCCCGCCAAGTATCAGCGGGCGTTGTTCATTGCCGACTGGAGCTACGGCACGATCTATGCCGTCCATCTCGACCCGCAGGGGGCCAGCTATCAGGGGACGGCCGAGGAGTTCATCACCGCGCAGCCGCTGCCGGTGACCGACATGCTCGTCAATCCGCACGACGGAGCCCTGTATTTCTCCATTGGTGGACGAAGAACGCAGTCCGGGCTGTATCGGGTGACATACACCGGCGACGAGCCGGTCGCACCGGCTCCAAGACTGCGTGCCCCGGCCGACGAGGTTCGCGCCACTCGCTACATGATCGAGCAGATGCACGGCAAGCAACATCCGGAAATCGTCGATGCCGCCTGGCCCTATCTCAAGCACGAGGACCGTCACATGCGGTTTGCGGCTCGCGTTGCCATCGAGCACGAGCCGGTGGAGACATGGGCGGATCTCGCTGTTGCAGAGACGAACCCGGTCGCATTGATTCAGGCCGCCATCGCCCTTGCCCGCAACGGCAGCGAGACGCATCGGGACGCTCTCGTGCAGGCACTCAACCGTCTCGCATGGAACGAGCTGACCCGCTCCGGCCAGTTGGACCTGCTGCGAGCTTACAGTCTCGTGCTGATTCGTCTCGGCGAGGGTGATGAAGCCGTACGACAAAGCATCATCGCGCGGCTGGACGACAAGTTCCCCTCCGGCGACCGGGACCAGGACCGTGAGTTGGCAAAGCTGCTGATCGCGCTGCGGGCTCCGGGAATCGCCGAACGAACGCTGCAGGCACTCGCCACCGCACGCACGCAGGAAGATCAGATTCACTACGCCCTCGCTCTCAAAGACCTGGAGACCGGCTGGACGATCGATCAGCGGCGTGCCTATTTCGACTGGTTCAACCGGGCAGCGGCCCACCGGGGCGGCATGTCGTTTGGCGGGTTCCTGCAGAACATTCGTAACGAGGCGATCGAAACACTGACGGACGAAGAGCGGAAGCAACTGGAAGACGTGCTCAATGCCAAACCGCCCGAACCGATTGACCCGCTGGCCGCGCTGGAACCTCGCCCGGTTGTCAAGAAATGGACCGTCGACGAACTGGTGCCGCTGGCCGATGCGAAACTCTCCCATCGGGATTATGGGCGTGGCCGCGAACTGTTTGCGACGGCTGTTTGCTTCCGTTGCCACCGCGTCCGAGGTGAGGGGGGAACCATCGGACCGGACCTGACGGGAGCCGGCCGTCGGTTCAATAACCGCAACCTGCTGGAGGCGATGGTCGAGCCGGACAAGGTGATCTCGGACCAGTACCAGAAGATGATGTTTCTGCTCGACGACGGACGTGTTGTCGAAGGCCGCGTGATCAATCTCAGTAACAACAGCATGCACGTGCTGACCGACATGTTCGACCCGGCCAAGCTGACTGTCATCGAACGGGATCAAGTCGAGGAGAGCATGCCGGCCAAAACTTCGATGATGCCCGCGGGCCTGCTTGACCGATTCACCGAAGACGAAATTCTCGACCTGCTGGCATTCCTCAAGAGCGGCGGGGACCCGCAGCATCCTGTGTTCGCCACAGAGGCCGCCAGCGAATAAACCAGATCGAGTCACGAGTTATTTCATTGCACGGACGACCCCAGTCGATCGCCACCGGCGTCGCGAAGAGCCCCCGCTTCACGAATATTCGCCCGAACTCGCTGCGCTGACGCGAATGCCTCTTCTGCCGTTCGCACCAACGTTGACAAGCAACCGGGGTTACCGGCGGCCTGCATATCTCAGGCAGGAAACCAGCCGATGCCTTTTGAATACGAGAACACGCCATGGGCCTGTTTGATTTCCTTCACAGAAAGAAACGGATCAAGGGAAGCATTGGCTACTTCGGCCTGCAAGAATGGTGGCTTTCTGCCTTCTCGGACGAAGAGCGCCGATATATCCAGGATACTTTTCAACCACTCGGCGCTTCTGGAGACTCGTTAACTTGTGGAGACGTCAGTTATACAAGCGACACTGCCGTTGGCCTCCTTTGTGCACTGGCTGGGTGGTTCTCAAAAGATGGAGATAGAGCGATCGCATACAAGTTACTAGAAAAAGCCGAAGAAGTATCGACTCCCGACACTCGCATCCTTGATATACACTTCCTCTACGGAGAGAAGCTCAAATTCTACTACAAGGATAGAGAAAAGCCAGGATATTTAGAAAAAGCCGTTGCGGCATGCAACCAACAGATACAGCTTGCGCCGAAAGCAGCCACGGCATTCAAGACACAATACAAGGGCGCGCCCCTACCTAGCCATAAAGGATATGAGCAGTTAGCAGTCGTTTTGGAGAAGCAGAAGCATTTCAGGGAGGCAATTCAGTTGTGTGCCGAGGCTGGAAAGCAAGGATGGGCAGGAGACTGGCAAAAGAGAATCGAACGCTGTAAGAAGAAGCTGGAGAAGGCATGATAACGTGCTTCATCGGGGGGCCATTCCGTTGCGTTCCATAGCCGCCGGTGTGCTTTGTTGTTAGCTACGCGCAGCGATCGACAGGAAGTCGAAAGCTTCCAAGGAAAGGCTGGAGGGCAGACCAAATGCCTTCAGAGTTCGCGATCCACTCTGATCTCCTGGTTCACTGGACTGGGAGGGATATTGACGAGGAGCACCAGCCAGATTGGCCTAACGAGGATCAAACCGAGATCAACAGCGAGGCCGTGGGTGCATACCTTCGCCGCTTACGGGACATTCTGACGTACGGACTATGGATGACGCAACAGCCCGGCTGGAAGGCCCCGTCCGGCGTGGATGTACCGTCGGTCTCTGGCATTTGCTTTACCGAACTCAAACTCTCACAGTCGCGCGCGCATGCGAGGAAATATGGCCGCCTAGGAATCGCGGTCAAGCGTCCATTTGTAATCGGGCGGGGCGGGCGTCCTGTTGTGTACTACTTCGACGCAAAAGATGCATTCATAGGATTGGTTTCAGGAAGCCTTCAGGACAAACGACTACTACAGTTTATTAAGCCCATGGATAGCGGGGTCAATAAGCGACTTGTCTATGACTACTACTCAGAATCTGAGTGGAGGATTGTGTCCACTTCTGTCGAGCATGTTCCGAGAACGATCATTGATCCGAGAGAAACAAAGGACCCAATGATCGCTGACTACTTTGCATCGCTTCCTGCTCAGAGCCAAGAGAAGCTGCGGCACCTTGTGCCTTTGGACGCCTGGCATGCCGCCATTATCTACCCAGCTCTCGCCGTCAAGAACGCTGCGCAGGAAGAGGACTCCGAAATACCACAGTTGATCCGAAAGATTGCGAAAGAAGGTCATGGAAACAGAGTTGAGGGGCTGAATCTGCCGGTGGAAATCGACCTTGACCTTTGCCGGAATCTTTAAGGTTCTGGTTCACATATTGGATCCGGCGAGGGTGGCCCACGGGACCGAAATCCTCAGCTACGCGGGCGACTCGCCTCCCGGTTGCCAGAGCACGTCATCGGCTCCTGCGAACTTGTTGCAAACGCGGGCCAGGACGAACAGCAGGTCGGACAGCCGGTTGAGGTAGGCGGAGATGAAGCGGTTCACCTCTTCGGCCGCGGCCAGTTTGAGGAGGTCGATTTCCGCCCGGCGGCACTGGGTACGGGCCAGATGCAGCTGCGCTGCGGCAGCCGTCCCGCCCGGCAGGATGAAACTGGAAAGCGGCGCGAGATCTTCATTGAACCGGTCGATGGCACGTTCCAGCCGCACGATGTCGGCCTCCACCAGACCGGGCGGCGACCGTTGCTCACTCCGGGACGCACTCGGAACGCACACATCAGCACCGACGTCAAACAGGTCGTTCTGAATTTGCGCAATCAGTTCGGCGATGTCGGGACCAAGATCGTCGATCGCCCGGACCACACCAAGCGACGCGTTCAATTGATCCACGCTCCCCAGGGCGACCACCCGGAGGCTCGTCTTGGGCACGCGGGTTCCGTCACCGAGCGAGGTCTGCCCCTCATCACCCGTGCGGGTGTAGATACGGTTCAGTTGGACCATCGTGAGTTCACAAGCCTTTTCTCGTGCCCTGTCAGGCTTTGACCTGGGCGCTGGAGTTCAAGGGTCGCTTGTTTTCCCAGCTTCAAGGCTGAAATCAGTCGGCGAGAAGATTGCGGAGCAGTCCGCCGGTCGCGGTCGTTGCCAGACGTTTGCCGAACTCTCTCACCTCCGTGCGGTCGTAGCGCGGAGCATCCAGAGTCCCTCGCAGGGGGATTCGCAGAATCTGCCCCTCCAGCGCGTCGGAGAGGATCGGCCCTCGGAACCATTCGTCCGGAAGGACGACCTCAATGAGCACGTCGAGCGATTCGTCCAACCCGACAGAACCGGCGGTCCGCACGACAACCGTGCCGATGTGGAATTCCAGTGTCGAATGAAAGACTCGCCCCGCGGCCATCCGGAACTCGATTACCTGTTGAGGAAAGGTGATCCAAACGCCTCCCAGCGCGGCGAGAAGTTTCGACTGCCGACCGGGAATCAGTCCCTCGAGGGTGGCTACCAGGTTGATGATCTTGTCTGCGAACGGACCCGGCTGCACATTCGCCGAGTGAATCGACAGCGTACCTTTCACGCGGCCCGCGGCCATGTCGTTCAACGGCAAGTAACTTTCCGTCAGCGAGATTGACAGCCGCCCTTCGACGCTTGTCGCTTGCGCCATGGGCGGCGAGAGATACTTGAGCCACAAGTGACACATTTCCCGCGAGAACGCGATGTCCTCCAGCACGATGCCTTGTTTGACCGCCGCATGAGCCGGCAACCTCTGCATGTCGACGCGAGGCACGCCCCTCCATCGCCCGCCGCTGACCGGAACGCTGACCGGCTCCAATTCCAGGATTCCCCCGGCGAGCCGCGTGATCAACGTCGACTGTTGCGACCGAACGCCGAAGACATCCGCCTGCTCCCAACTCACGTCGGCCTCAACCGCCAGTTGGGAAGCATCGAACCGCGTCGACCCGTCGGCGCTGCTCACCAACGGGCCGCGCACCGCGAACTGACGGGTCCGCAAGCCGTCGATCTGCACATGCTCGCGGTAGTCAGCAGGCAGAGTGTCCACAAATGGGGCGAGGTCATACCGAAGTTCTCCGGCGAGATCGACGTTGAATCGTCCGCGAAGATCTTCGATACGACCGGTCCCTGTGAGCGTGAGTAGCGACGACTGGATGTCGACGGAGGTGATCCGCAAGTTGTCAACGTCCGGCTGATAGTCTCCCTCGAGTTCAAAGGCCAGTTCCTCCAGCGGCCTGTTAAGTTCCTGCGACCCGCCGTCGGCACCGGCGAGCGAAACATGCAGGTCCTGCGCCGTCAGGGTTCCTGCGGCTCGCACTTTCTTTGTCTCGTCGAAGTCCCAATCCGCCTGAATTTGCCCGGCGAGGCGGCCATCGCGCAGCGTCACATTGGGAAAGATCTGTGCGAACCGGGGGACGAATCCGGCCACCGGCAGCGGCGCAAACTGCAGCACGGCCTGCCCGGTCCCGGATCGCAGCGGATCGGAAGCGGCCGCACCGGACCATTCGAACGCCAGGTCCACCGGGAGCCGTTCTCCTTCATGCACCGCGTCCGCAGTGAACGCGCAGGCGAGCTTCTTTTCCATCGTCCGTTGAACAGACAGATCAAGGGCAAGGCCGTCGAGTTGCAAGAGTCGTGTGCCGGTTGCATCCACCACACGGGCGCGGCCCGACTTGACGCTGAGTGAGAAGTCCCCAAGCCGTTTCCCGCGGCGACGTTCGGCAACCAGACGAAGGACGTCGGTGAAATTGCTGCCGTCGTCCCGGACGACGACCGTCACATCCGATTCTCGAACAAGGAACCGCCCCGGCCGGCTGCGGTCGCTGACGATCTGCCAGAGCGGACGTTCTGAAACGACGCTGGCGAATCGGGCGAAGGGAGTCCCGTCGAAGTCATGGATGACGACCTCTTTCAGCACGATTGGCGAGAGCCAACCGAACGAGGCGTCGTTGAATTCGACACGGACGACGCTCTCTCCGGAGCCGTGGAGTTCAACGCCATGAAACATGACGTGCCGCGCGGCGAGAAACGGAGCGGCCCAAAATAGGCCGGCAGCTCCAACAACCGCTGCCAGCATCACCCGGGACTTCCATCGCCGCCTGGGCGGCGGCGGGTCGCCGCGCCGGGCATTCGGATTCGCACGGGCGTCCGTCGGCGCAGCGAGCGCATTGGTTTGCGTGGTGCCCATGCTCGCGTCACTCCTTCGGCTGCTGAGCCAGAATTCGCGCGGCTGGTCCCTCGCGCGCTTGCCGAGTCCGAGTCAGTTCTTCAACTGGCCGATGACCTTCAGGATATTCTCGCTGTCCCGGGCCGCCTGCACCTGCTCGTTCTTGAGCTTGATCTTCTTATCGAGCCCGATCACGAAGGTCCAACGGTGCGTGGTGATATCACGAACCAACGACTCTTCCTTCCCGTCGATCAACGCTTTGACCGTGTGCTCGCCGGCGAAGTAAGGGACGCCGAACTTCATGGCGGCTTCGCCGTCAACATCCGCCAGCAGTGTGTAGTTGAGATTGTGGGCCTTCTTGAACAATTGGTGATTGCGGACCGAGTCACCGCTGATGCCGACGACTTCGACCCCCTCACCCTGAAGCTCTTCCAGATTGTCACGAAAGCCGCACGCCTGTTTGGTGCAGCCGGGAGTCATGTCGGCGGGGTAGAAGTACACAACGACAATCTTCTTGCCATAATGTTCGCTGGAATTCCAATCGTTGCCCTGGTCATCGTTGAGCGCAAAGGCGGGAGCATCGTCGCCGACGTTCAGCATGACCTCCGGCTCTTTCTTCTGGGCGAAGCTGATTTGAGTCGCGACACACAACAGAACGGCGCACAGGAACACGAGACGCGAGGAGAGATTCATGGGGGCAACTCCTTATCGGATGCAGTGCCGTGAAATGTGGGATGCAGCGCCGGGGGGTGACGAGTCGGAGGGTACGGTGCTGGAAGGTGCGGTGTCTGAGGATGCGGTGTCTGAGGATGCGGTGTCTGAGGATGCAGTGTCTGAGGATGCAGTGTCTGAGGATGCAGTGCCGGAGGTTGGTCAGTATCCGCTCGCGCAGGGCAGGGGTGCGACAATCGCCCCCCACTGGGTCTCGATTTTCTGGTCTCGATATTCTGGGATGCTGTCCGACAAGCCTTCGAGGCATGCCGGAGCCAGTGGTCGCCTCTGAAACACATCCTCCAGAATACGCCGGAACCGAAACAAGGTCAATCGCTGAAACCCCTCTTCCAGGGCTAACGCCTTTTCCATTTCGGGGTTCGTGCGTAGGATTGGTTGAGTTTACGGAGAGTCAACTTTTCTCAGGGAGGTTTACTTATGTCATCCGCCTGCGGGGAGAGCTTGTTGGCCTGTTGGTCGCAAGTCTCTGAT
>JAJDEI010000154.1 GCA_029259845.1 Planctomycetaceae bacterium
GGGCCATTCAAAGTTTCACTTTGGAGAGGACCGGCCGGGACAAGCTCTATGGTCACCCGAAGCGTCAGCGAGGAAGCGAACGTGAGTGAGCGATTCGTCCCTCGCTGACGCTTCGGGTGACGAGGTTGCCCAGCTTCAATCGTTGAATGGCCCTGAAGGTGTGCCGCCCGTGGGGAGTTTGCCGTTGGAGTTCAAGCTTTCGCTTGCCTTGCAGCCTCAAGGTTGAACTCCAGCTCCCGAGTTACGACGGATCGTTCGGTCGGGAATCGTTCGGCCTTGAACGATTCGCTTCTGAATGATTCGGGTGAGAAACCTTCCAGAGAGGGATGATTCGTAGCCGAAGAATGTGGGGGGGGGCATGCGCCGTCGGGCAGGCGGCATGTGCGGGCGAATCGGGCAGGGAATGCCCAGGAGGGGGCGATGCGAATGGGGGATGCGGAACGACATCCGGAGTCCCGGGACAGGGTCGCGAAGGACGGGGTTGAAGACGCTCTGCTGGCGCGGCTCGTCGATCTGGCGAAGCGAATCCGCGGCCGGCAGGCGGAGCGATGCGAGGCGGAAGGGGTCAGCGATTCCCGGTTCGCCATCCTGCGGGCGGTGGCGGGCGTGAGCGCCGAGGGCTGTTCGCAGAAAGAGCTTGCCGCGCAACTCGGGCTTTCGGAATCGAACGTCTGCTCGCTTGTCGAGCGGATGCGGACGGCCGGACTGCTGTTTCGGTTTCGGTGCCGCAGCGACCGGCGGAAGAGTGTGCTGCTGCTGACGGAGCGCGGACGGGAACTCGCAATCGCCGTCAGCCGCGCTCAGAAGATCGAGACGGAGTTCCTGATTTCCGTCCTCGACGCCGCTCAACGGCGGGAACTCCGGAGTCTCCTGGAGCAATTGCACGGGCAACTGGACACAACCTCTCGAGTCTCGATGCCGTCATCGGACGTCAGCATCTCGAATCACATGGATTCATCACACATCGAAGCCGGAAACGCTGCGCCGGGGGCGGGGCGGACTTCACGGAGGGCGTCATGAGATCCCGACTGGACAACCAATCAGAGGCGGGCAGCGACCGAGCAATGGCAGCCGATCGGCGGCCCTCGTCGCGGCGGCACGCTCCGCGGCACCCGCGTTGTTGGTCGCAGCGGTTCGTCTGGGTACTCGCCGTGTGGCTGCCGCTCTCGTCGGCGGGTTGCTCTCGCATGTTCTGGCGAAAACAGGCCGACAAGGATTCCTATGAAGCGATCCAGGAGAACCTGACCGATCCGCGTTGGGCGGTGCCGCGGATCGACATCACCCCCGACCCGCGCAGCCGGTTCTACAATCCTTACTCCCCCGATTTTGAGCCGTTGCCGCCCGATGATCCGCACGCGCATGTGTACATGCACTGGGTGGACGGATGGCAGGGGTACAAACGCTGGCATGAGTTCGGCGACTTGATGAGCGTCGAAAACCCGCAATGGCTCGCGCCGTTTGGGCTCAGCGCGGAGAACATCGACCCGGAGACCGGCGAGTACGTGCAACCGCTCCCGGAGATCGACAACCTCACGCTCTGCGAAGCGCTCGAACTGGCGCTGATTCACAATCGCGATTATCAGAATCAGTTGGAAATCGTGTTCCTCCGTGCGCTCGAGGTGACGGCCGAACGGTATCAGTTCTCCGTACGGTATCTCACCCGGGGGGGACGAACGCCTGGCGGCGACGCGACGGCGAGCTTTTCGCCGGATGGCGGCACGGACAGCTTTTCGGTGGGGAGCCGGTTTGGCGTGAGTCAGCTCCTGCCGACCGGCGGGCAGTGGTTCGTGGAGTTGGTCAACAACACCATCTGGCTGTTCGACGGTCCCAATCAAACGCAGACCGCCTCGACGCTGGCGTTCGCCCTCACGCAGCCGCTGCTGTTCCAAGCGGGACGCAAGATCGTGCTGGAGAACCTCACGCAGACCGAACGAAACCTGCTTTACTCCGTAAGGGTGTTGGCACGCTTCCGACGGCGGTTCTTCACGGACGTTGTCGGTGGTCCGGCCGGCTATCTCGGCCTGCTCGGACAGTTGCAGGAGATTCGAAATACGAGGTCGAACATTTTCCGGCTCGAAGAACAAGTCGAAATTCTTAAGGAGACCTCGTCGCAGCGACCAAAGGCGATGCGAGAGACGCTGGAAGTGCTGCCGCCGGAGCTGGCGACAATCCCCGAATCACTGGAGGATTTCCTGACCTACAACGCCAACCGGCGGGAGTTGATCTGGCTCGGATCGATGACCGATGAACAGGCGGAGCAACTCCAGGGGGTGAGCAGCGACCCGGCTTATCAGCGGGCCGTCAACGAGATCATCCAGAGTTTGCGCACCGAGACGGTGACCCTCGACGTGCTGCAGTTGCAGTCGCAGTTGCTGAATAGCGTCAACGCGCTCCGCGGCCAGGAAGCAGCGTTGCAGGACAGCCTTGATACCTTCAAGGTCTTCCTCGGCCTGCGGACAGACTTCGTTGTCACACTCGACGACGAACTGTTGGATCAGTTCCAGTTTATCGATTTACGTCTGCTCGAACTGGAGCGGAACGCCAGTTCCAAAGCGTTCGGGCCTATCTGGGGACAGTTGGATGGAGATGAACCGGACCGGGACCAACTCAAGGCGGTGGCTCTTCGGTTGAGAGGCCTGTTGGCCGCTGCGGAGGAGAACGGTCTCGCCGTCATCCGCGACGACTTCGGACGTTTGGAGCCAATCTACCAACGCCGCATGGAAGATGTGGAATCGGAAGGCCGGGAGCGGCTGGAATATGACGTTCAGCGGGATCGCCGCCTGTTCGATGATGCGGCCTATCAAATCGACGTCCTGTTGCAGCAAACCGAGGACGTGCTGCATGGGCTCGATGACCCGACCGTCCCGATTGATCAGGTCAAAGGCTGGGTGACAGACATCAAAGACTATCAAGAGGACTTGTCCACAGTTGTCGGGACGTTGGAGGCGGTGCAGATCGGCCTGCGGGTCGAAATCGTCTCGAACGAGGAGTTCGACATTCCGATGGACCAGGCGGTTGCAATTGGTCTCGAAAACCGGCTCGACCTGAAGAACGCGCGGGCTTTCGTGATGGACGCCCGCCGGCGGGTGGAGGTCGCCGCCAATGCCCTGCGGTCGAACCTGGACGCTGTGGTCGAAGGGGACATCAACACGCCCGGACCATTCGGCAACACCGATCCGTTTGAATTCCGCGGGGACATCAGCGATCTGCGGATTGGCGTGGCATTCGACTCCCCGCTGGACCTCAACCAGGAACGCAACACGTATCGCGCGGCACTGATCGACTATCAACGGGCGCGGCGCGATTACATGCTGTTTGAGGATCAGGTCAAGCAGGAAATCCGCACAGCCTGGAGACAATTGCGGGTGCTCGATCTCAACCTGGAGACGGCGCGGCAGTCGATCCGGATCGCCGCCGCCCGGTTCGATAGTGCGGTGGCAACGGCCTTTGCGCCGGCCAAGCCGGGACAGGGACCTTCCAACACGGCCGGTTTGAGTGGCCAGAACATCCAGACTGCGTTGGACGCGGTTCTGCGGGCTCAGAACAGCATGATCCAGATCTGGGTCCGTTATGAGCAGAACCGCCTTAACATTTACCGTGACATGGGTATTATGGAGGTAGGACCGGATAACATTTGGAACGATCCTTTCTATCGGGAGCTGTGCAGCGGGGCCGACGACGCATTCCCCAACGCTTTCCCCGATGCGCCTTGCGGGAGTGATGAACGTGTCGAGCCCTCACCTGGACCAGACTTCGGAACCGTCGGCCCCCCTGCCCTTCGAGAGTCCGAACCGGCCGGCGGAGTTCAATAGCTCCTCCCGCCCCGCAAGATCAGGCGGGCCCAATGGACGGATGCTGCTCGCAGCGGGGCTGGTCGCCGCGATCGCGATCGCGCTCTTCGCCGGGCCGCGGCTCTGGGAACGGCTCTCCCCCTCCAAGGGAGACGGCTACGCCCACCTCCTGACCGACGTCGCTTACCGAGGGCCGTTTCTGCTCACGGTCAACATCCAGGGCAACCTCGACAGTCAGAAGAACGCGACGGTCGACTCCAACGTGCAGGGAACTACGACAATCATCAGCATCGTGCCGGAAGGGACGTGGGTCGAAGAAGGGGAAACCGTCTGTGTGCTCGACTCCTCGACGCTGCAGGACAACGCCGATCAGCAGGAGATCGTCGTCACCAACGCCGATGCTGCCAAGGTGACCTCCGAGCAGGAATTGGAAGTCCAGATCACGCAGAACAAAAGTGACATCGCCGCTGCCGAACTGCAACTGGAACTCGCCATCCTGGATCTCGAAAAATATGAGAAAGGCGAATACAAGAAGCTCTTGAGTGAATTGGCGGGCAACCTGTCCCTCGCCAGAGAGGAGGCTGTGCAGGCGGACGAAACACACGCCTTCAACAAACAGCAGGTCAAGAAAGGGAACATCAGCCAGAAGGAACTCGAGGCCTCGCGGATTCAAAAAGAGAAATTCGAACTGGCCGTCTCGAAGGCAGAGGAAGAACTGAAGGTTCTCGTCGACTACGACCGCAAGCGGAATATGGCCGAGCTGACCGCCAACGCCAAGGAGTATGGCCTCGAACTGGAACGGGCCCGCCTCAAAGCCAAAGCGGCCGAGGTGCAGGCCCGGCAGTCGTACGAGGCAGCGGAGAAATCGGCCGAATTGGAGCGATCCAAATGGGAAAAACTTCTTCAGCAAATCGAGAATTGCACACTCAAGGCCCCCCAGCCCGGGGAGGTCGTCTACGCCAACCTCTCTTCCCGAGGCCGTGGACGCAGCGACGGTCCGGCCATTGAAGAAGGAGCCAGCGTTCAGGAGCGACAGGCAATTTTCAACCTGCCGGACATCTCCCGGATGAAAGTCGACGCCCGCATCCACGAATCTTTGATCGCCAACATTCGTGCCGGGCTCCCTGCAAAAATCGAAGTCGCCGGCAAGAACGACACGACATTCCGCGGGGAAGTCGCCCACGTGTCCGCCGTCCCCATGACCGGCTCCTGGCCCAATTACGATTTGCGGGAATACCAGATCTCCGTCAACATCACCGATGACCCTGAGAAAGTCGGACAACTCAAACCGGGACTGACCGCTCAGGTCGAAATCTTCGTCGACAGCCGCGATGGCGTGCTGCAGGTGCCCGTGCAAGCGGTCGTCGGCGTCGCCGGGAAGTACTTCGCGTTCGTCCTCAAGCCGGACGGACCCGAACGCCGCGAGGTGAAAATCGGCGAGTCGAACGACACGGCGGTCGAAATCATTGACGGCGTGGCCGAGGGCGAACCGGTGATCCTCAATCCTCGCACCAACTTCGCCGAAGAAATCGCCGAACTGTTAAGCCAGCTTGGAGCCGAATCAAGCCAGAAGGATGCCAGCGAGAACCAGACCGACGGCGCAGCAAATGGACCAACCTCCGGTTCGGGGCCTCCATCCGCAGGCAAGAGCCCGTCGGCACGTTCCGAAGGCGACCGCCCCAAGGGAGGCGGACCCGGAAACGTCGCACAGGTTTTCACATCACTCGATGCTGACAAGGACGGCAAGCTGTCCGGCGACGAGATCCCCGCACAAATGCAGGATCGCGTCTCCAGTATCGATACCGACGGCGACGGCGCCATCTCCCGAGCCGAGATGAACACCGCCATGCAGCGCGGCGGCGGCGGTGGTGGCAGAAGGCGCCCCGGCGCCAATGGTGCCGGAAGTTGACCGGCCACACGGATTCCAGCGACCGTCGGAAAGGGGGCATGGCCGACGAACCTTTCCGCTGCCGTTCGAGAAGATGACAGCGCCACATCTTTTTCACCGCGGAGACACTGAGTCGCAGAGGGGACGCGGAGATGTTAGAGCATGAGCAGTTATCGGGACAGATCATTGGCGCGGCGATCGAGGTGCACCGGATCCTGGGACCAGGACTGCTGGAACCTGCCTACCAAAGTTGCCTGGCGCGAGAGTTTTTGATACGGGAGATTCCGTTTCAGAAGGAACTCAAAGTGCCCATTGAGTACAAAGGCATTCAGGTCGAGCCGGGCTATCGCCTCGATTTCATTGTCGGCCAAGTGGCCGTGATCGAAGTGAAGGCGGTCGAAACTGTTCTTGCCGTTCACGAAGCCCAATTGCTGACATACCTCAAACTGACAAGACTCCCTGTCGGACTGATCATCAACTTCAACGTGCCGGTCCACAAAAACGGAATCACTCGTCGCGCCAACACCCGCTCCGCGTCACTGCGCCTCCGCGGTGAACAGCCATGCCCCTTGCTCATGCCAAACATCGCCAACCTGATTGATCTGCACAAGTACTATGACCTGGGATCGGTCGTCGTCAAAGCCCTGCGGGGCGTTTCCCTGGAGATCCCGGAAGGGGATTTCATTGCTATCATGGGGTCGTCCGGCAGCGGCAAGAGTACGCTGCTCAACCTGCTGGGAGCACTCGACCGTCCGACGAAAGGGCAGTACATCCTCAACGGCAAGGACACGTCCCAAATGTCCGACAACGATCTCTCCACCGTCCGCAACACCGAGATCGGCTTTGTCTTTCAATCGTTCAATCTCATCACGCAGTACACCGTGCTGGAGAATATCGAGGTGCCGCTGCTGTATCGTCCCGGCTATCCGCCCATCAACAGTCGCGACCGCAATCGCTGCGTTGACATCGCCACCCAGGTCGGCCTGGGCGACCGTCTCGATCACCGCCCCTTCCAACTCTCCGGCGGGCAGCAACAGCGCGTCGCCATCGCCCGCGCCCTGATCAACGACCCGGCCGTCATCATGGCCGACGAGCCAACCGGAAACCTCGACTCGGCAACCGAAGAGGAGATCATTCAGATTCTCACCGACCTGAACAACAACGGCCGCACGGTCATCGTCGTCACCCACGAAGCCAGCGTCGCCAGAAAGACCCGCCGCCAAGTCTACATGAAGGACGGCCTCATCGCCGGCGATGGCATGTTTCCCGGATGAAGGGATTGCAAAGTGCAAATCGAGAATTGCAAATTGGCAACAGAAACACCCAAGACCATCATTCGCCGATCCTCGTTTGCAATTTGCAATTCCCAATTTGCAATTCGCAATGAGTTCTCTCCGACCTCCGAATCGTATCGTCATCCACAAGACACCTGACGCATGTCCTTCTCCCGCCTCCTCCGCATCGTCCACCTCGCTCTCAAGAGCGTGATGCTTCACAAGCTTCGCTCGGGGCTGACGATGCTGGGCATTGTGTTTGGGGTCTTCTCCGTCATCGCCATGCTGGCGATCGGAGAGGGAGCCAGCGCACAAGCGCAAAAGCAGGTGCTGGAACTGGGGGCGACCAACATCATCGTCCGCAGCATCAAGCCGCCCGACGAAACCAGTACGTCCTCCGGCCAGTCAACGCGTGTGAGTCGCTACGGACTGACCCGCAAGGACTACAGAACGCTCAGCGAAACCATCCCCACAGTGATCGGCGTCGTTCCCGTTCGCGAGCTCACACAGGAGGTCCGCAACCAACAGCACACACTCAACTGCACCATCGTCGGCACCACTCCCGAATACATCGACATGAATCATCTCAAGATGGCCCAGGGCCGGTTCCTCAGCGACCAGGACATCCGCCATCGCGCGAATGTCGTCGTCCTCGCCTTTGAAACCGCGCAGAGCCTGTTCCCTTTTGAGAACCCGATCGGCCGGCCGGTCCAGGTTGCCAACCGTGCCTACCGCGTGATCGGCGTCACCAACGATCGGACGGCATCCGCCGGCATCGGCGGCAGCCTCGCCGGCAAGGACTACAACAAAGACGTCTACATGCCGCTCGACACCCTCCAGGCGCGTCTCAACACCAACGACCTGTTCGTCCGCTACGCGCAGGGATCATTCACCGCTGTGTCCGTCGTCTACGATCAAATCACGCTGAAGATCGAGGACCGCGACGATGTGATCCCCACCGCCGAAGTCGTCCGCGAAAGCATCGACCGGACCCATGAAGAGAAGCGGGATTACGCCGTCGTCGTCCCGCTGGAACTCCTCAAACAGGCCGACCAGATTCGCAAGATCTTTAACATCGTGTTGGGGTCGATCGCCGCGATCAGTCTGATCGTCGGCGGCATCGGCATCATGAACATCATGCTGGCGACTGTCACCGAACGGACACGCGAGATCGGCATCCGCCGCGCCCTCGGAGCCCGACGCCGCGATATCGTGCAGCAGTTTCTCACCGAAACCATCGTCCTCTCCGGAACGGGCGGGATCATCGGCATCATCATGGGGCTGCTGACCCCCACGGCGTTCGAGGGCATCAAGTGGTTCGTCGATACCTATGTGATGGACCAATCGACGGGCACCTCTGACATGGGCCGCCTCTTTTCCGGCATGGAGCCGCAGGTCGCCATGTGGAGCCTGCCGCTTGCCTTCGGTGTGAGCGTCGCCATCGGCGTCATCTTCGGCACCTACCCGGCTCGCGCAGCCGCCCGCCTCGACCCCATCGAAGCCCTGCGGCACGAATAGGAACTCACCTGCGGACGTCCGTGCCCGTTCAGAGCCGTATCGCGTTCAGAGCCCACCAGGGAGCGCCTGCGCGCCAATCGCTCTGCCACCTGCCGGTATGATTGGTCGCCCTGCGAAGCAGGTGCTACGATGGTCCTGCGGACTGACCTCGACTTGCAATGACAAACATCGCGGTCTGTTCGGTCTCCCTCGTTACACAACTCGCAGGCCTGTCTGATGCGCATTCTGTCGATGTCCTCCCCGTTGCTCGTCTGTCTCATCATCGCTTCCGCATGGCAGCCAGCCCGTGCGGAAGAGCCGGTTGCCATCGGTTCGCGGCGGGAACTGTTCGTCGACCGGGCGCTCGTTGACAGCATCGAAGGCGGGGCCGAGTTGCGGCTGCATCACCCCACACGCAGGGAAACGGCTATCAACTTCGACCAACCGTGGGAGGGCAACGCCAGTGGGTACACGACCGTCATTCAGGACGGCGACCTGTATCGAATGTACTACCGCGGACATCGCTACGTCATCGACGAGCCGCCGCTCAAGCAGGCACAGTCGGAGGCCGTCTGCTATGCCGAAAGCCGTGACGGCATCCACTGGGTCAAACCGAACCTCGGCCTGTTCGACTGGCCGGGTTCCCCGGACAACAACATCATCTGGCGCGGCGGTCCGGAGACACACAACTTCGCACCGTTCAGGGACACCAACCCCGGCTGCCCGCCCGAACAGCGCTACAAAGCGGTCGCTGGAACGACCGCGAGCAAAGGTCTCCTGACGTTCCAATCGGCCGACGGCATCCACTGGTCCAAACTGAGCCACGGCCCGGTCGTGACCAAAGGGGCGTTTGACTCGCACAACACGGCCTTCTGGGATGCCGAGCGTGGCCGGTACGTGATGTACGTCCGTTACTTTAGCGAAGGAGAGTTTAAGGGGTTGCGTTCGATTGGCATGTCCTGGTCGGATGACTTCGAGCATTGGGCCGATCCGGTCGGCCTGACGTATCCCGGCTCGCCGCCGCAGCAGATGTATACGAATCAGATCGCGCCCTACTTTCGTGCCCCGCACATTCTGATGGGGTTCCCCACCCGGTACGTCGCCCGCCCGCTGACCGAGCATGTTAAGATGCTCGAACCGGTATCGTTGCGAAAGCTGCTCTTCGCCGCCTCACTCCGTGTCGGAACAGACCTGACGGACGGCGTGTTCATGTCCAGCCGCGACGGCCAGATGTTCCACCGCTGGGATGAAGCCTTCCTCCGCCCCGGCCCCCAAGCCGCCGGCCGCTGGATCTACGGCGACAACTACCAAAGCTACGGCCTCTACGAGACAAAAGCCGACACGCCCGGTCTGCCCAATGAGATTTCGATGCTGTTCACCGAAAACGCCTGGCGGGACGACACTCATCGCCTGCAGCGCTACACCATCCGGCTCGACGGGTTCGTGTCCCTCAATGCGCCTTACGCGGGCGGTGACCTAACGACCAAGCCGGTAACGTTCACCGGAAAGCATCTGTCGCTGAACTACTCCACCTCCGCAGCCGGCAGCGTCCGCGTGGAGATTCAGGATGTAAACGGACAGCCGATTCCCGGCTACTCCCTCGACGACGCCCTGGAATTGTACGGCGACTCCACCGACCAGCAAGTCGCCTGGAAGAAAGGCCCGGACGTCTCCCCCCTCGCCGGCAAGCCCGTGCGGCTGCACATCGTCCTTCACGACGCAGACCTGTTCTCGTACCAGTTCACTCGATAAGAACTCGGGACACCGATCAGGCTGCTTCCCTGCCTCGGGGAGGGAAGGAGACGACCGTCGGTTTGAGCAGCGGATAAGAGTCATCGGCTGTCCCGACCGTGCCTTTCTCGCCCGTATTGAGTTTTCGATTAAGCAAAACATATATTTTGGACGATCAAAATACTGTTGCCCCGAGACAGGTCAAGGCGTGACCGGATTTCAATCCTGCGTCGAATATCGTTCGAACGTGGAAACACGCTGGTTGAGAGGCCCTATTCGCAGGAAACACATTCGACCAGTTGGATGGTCCATGCATCAACGCTGCTTCGGTATTGAAAGGGCTCTCGCCGTGATGACTCGAACGCTCTGTCTCGTTGCGACCGCCCTCGGCGCGATTGATCCGTTCCCAGCGAACGCTGTCGCCGAAGGGACGCTGTTCCAGTGGCGCACCAACTCGCCCGTCGGTGGCCCCGACTTGGACGAGCCGCTGGTGACCGACCGGCCGGATTTCACCGAAGCCAGCGTGACGGTCGGCAAGGATGTGCTGCAGATCGAGTTCGGTTACACCTACGTGCAGAACGACGATGGCGGCGTACGCGACCAAACGCACTCATGGGGTGAGCCGCTCTTTCGGTACGGGCTTCTTCACGATTGGCTGGAGTTTCGCTTCGCCGTCTTCCCCGTCACCGCTGGGACATCGGCGATGGGCGGCACCGTCCGGACCAGCGGCACCGAGGATATCTATCTCGGCTTCAAGCTGGCCCTCACCGCACAGGACGGCATCCTGCCCGAAATGGCCCTTATCCCACAGATGACCGTCCCCACCGGCAGCAGCGCCTTTACCAATGGCCGCGTGCTCCCCGGAGCCAACTTGAACTACGCCTGGGAGATCAACGACTGCATCTCAACCGCCGGCAGCACCCAGTTCAACCAAGCCATCGACAGCGGCACCGGGGGGGAGTACACGGAACTCGCCCAGTCCTGGACGGTCGTTTACAGCCTCACCGACGAACTCGGAGCCTACACCGAATGGTTCGCTCTGATCCCCACCGGCGGCGACACCGAGCACACCCAGCACATCCTCAACGGCGGCTTCACCTACCTGTTGACCAACGACATCCAATGGGACATCCGCGCCGGCATCGGCCTCAACGACGCGGCAGACGACTTCTTCGCCGGTACGGGCCTGACAATTCGGCTACAGTAGCGATTCGGCGCCATCAAACGTGGCGAAGCATCGTAAATCACGTCTTGATCAGCGACCGCAGTGTGCTCAGGTTGGCGACGTCCATGGCTTCGCCGTCCCGGTCCTCTTTCTTGGTTTCGAGGTACATTGGCAGTTTGGCGAACCGCCGGTCGTTGAGGATGAAACGAAACGGTTCGAGGCCGAGTTCGCCTTCGCCGATGTGGTCGTGCCGGTCGACGCGGCTGCCCTGGGGCTTTTTGCTGTCGTTGAGGTGGAACGCCCGCACGCGGTCCAGGCCGATGACATCATCCATCTCGGCAATGGTGGCGGTGTACTCTTTCTTCGTCCTGAGGCCGTAACCGGCGGCGAAGATGTGACAGGTGTCGACGCACACGCCGAGCCGCGCGCTGTCTTTGACGCCCTCAATCAGTGTCGCCAGATGCTCGAAGCGGTGCCCGAGGTTGGTCCCCTGCCCCGCCGTCGTCTCCAGCCAGAACTCGACGGCAAAGCCCCTTGTCTGTTTGATCGCTTCATCGAGCGCCCTGATGATCCGCTTGAGTCCGCCCGCTTCGGTGCTGTCCACGAAACTCCCCGGATGCATCACCACCCCGGCGAGTCCCAGCGCCTCCGCCCGCTCCATCTCGATGACCAGGGCATCGAGCGACTTCTGCCACAACTCGTCCTTGGGGGACGCGACGTTGATCAGATAACTATCGTGGGCACAGGGGATTTTCAGCCCGCTCTCACTCATCGCCTCTTGGAACAGTCGCACATCCTCATCGGTGATCGGCTTGGCCCGCCACTGGTTGTTGTTCTTCGTAAACAACTGCACCGTGTCCATCCCCAACTCCGCCGCCGCCCGCGCGGCCTTGTAATAGCCGCCGGCAATCGACATGTGAGCACCGAGCAATGGCATGGCGGTTTGGTATTTGGGTGGTGAAGGACAAGGGAAAGGAAACGCGGATTGTGGCGGATCAGGCGGATTGACGCGGATTTCAATCAGGTGTGACGGTCACTTGCCTCACGCAAATACGGTCGAACGTATATGATCCCGATCTGCCTATAAAACAACCCGCCGATTCCAGCACCCATGCCTGCGCCCAGAGATCCGGGAATGCCGAGATAGTGAGCGAACCATCCTCCGAACACAATGCATAGGACACAGATGATCAAGGCAACCCAGACTTGCCAATGACGGAATCCATACCGGCAGTAATGTCTCCAAACCAGTTGCCGTTCTGACCGAGTTAAGTCGGCCAGTTCGGGGATGGAACGCAAAGTCCAATACATTGCGACGTCTCTAATGCCCAAGGGCGAGGGATCAATTATTCTTGGATATGAGACCAACGATATCAGTCTCACAGCTATCGAAGCGAATCTGATTAGCGAAACCGCGGACACGTGATCCGCGGTCATCCGCCTGATCCGCCCCAATCCGCTTTTCCTTTCGTTGTCCTTCACCTCTGATTCAGAGTCCACCCCCGTCAGTCGTGCTACTGCTCCCGCACCTGCACCTGCAGGGCGCCGAGGAGTTTGGTGATGAGGCGTTCTTTCTTGCTGATCCAGAGGACGTTGTCGAGGACGATGGCTTTTCGCTCGCCGCTCGGATGGAGGACTAGGCGGCCGGATCCCATCAGCATGTATTCAAAAATATCGTTGATCTCCTTCTCAACCCGCAACTGCCGGGTCGGGAAGCGTTCGAGGTCGCTGAGGATGCCGTGGTGATGCAGCAACTCGTTGGGCCGCACTTCCCAGTAGTCGAACTTGCGATTGATGGCCACACCCCCATAGATCAGCCCCAGCACGATCGAGACGATCCAGTAGAACGTGGCGTTGGCACGCGGCTGCAGCGACGTCAGCCAACCTCGGACGGACGGTAGGACATCAGGGAAGTAGACCACCAGCAACGACCCGCCGAGCACGAGCGCGACGCCGATAAAAAACAGCGTCAATGATGTCGTCCGGGGAAAATCAAAGCCCAGCACCACCAGGTTGATCGAAAACACGATGAGGAACGTCCATGTCAGGATGATTGCCATGCTCCCCTCCAAGCCGGCGAACGACAGCAGGATCGCCGCAGCGATCGCGATGAACCATGCCGGCCACATGAAGATGATCTTCGGATAGGAGACCAGAATGACTCCTTCGTTCCCCTGATTTTCATTCGGCATGGCTTCCGTTTCCTGCTTGGCACTGGTGGATTCGTCAGTCACAGTCGGTTCCTCTTGCATTGTTGTGAACGCGTATGGAGGGATATTGGATCATTGTTTTTTTCACCGTGGAGACGCTGAGACACGGAGAATGCGCAGAGCGGGTGCGATCTATCCTCACCGCGTGCTCGCACACCCTGATATTCGAGCGGCAGCGACAATTCTTTCTGAAAAGGAATGTCCCGAGCGAAGAATTCCCTCACAAGGCCATCTGGACAAGTTGGCTCCGGCAGCCCCGATCCAAGAAATCGGACGCACCCCAATCGCCGCTCCAATGATCCGCCCGGTCCCCTGTTTCCGCTCGAACATCTCCGCGCGTCCTCCGTGTCTCCGCGCCTCCGTGGTGAATTGAACCGTCCAACGAGACTCACGCGCCGAATTTCTCCAGCCGCCCTGCATGGGCGAGCGCCATCGGCATCAGGTACTTGGCCTCGAACTGTCCCAGTCCGCCGGCGCGGCATTGGGACTCACCGAAGGCTTCACTGCCGTCGTACCGGCACATCTCGGCGGAGATGAGCGTGGGCACTGGATGCCAACTGTGGGATCGCATCTTACTCGGCGTCGAATGGTCGCCCGTGACAATGACCACCGTGGGGTCCAGCGCGAGGATCTTCGGGATGCAGGCGTCGGCCTCTTCCGTCCGTTTGACCTTCGCAGCGAAGTTGCCGTCCTCTCCGGTCGAGTCGGTGTATTTGAAGTGGACGAAAAAGAAATCGTGCTCGTTCCACGACCGGGCCAGCCAGTCCATCTGATCGTCGAGCGTCGTACTGGGGCCGATGATGTCCATCCCCACGAGCTTGGCGAGTCCCCGGTACATCGGGTACACGGCGATCGCCGCCGCCCGGGTCCCGTACACCTCTTCAAACGTGGGGATGGGCGGACGTTTGGCGATGCCCCGCAGCGTGAGAAAGTTTGCCGGGTGACCCTCCTTGAGCACCTCGCGGGCCTGCGCGAGAAACTGTTTCGCAACTTCAACAGTCCGCTGCGACGCCTCGTTACGGGCGACCGGTTCGAGGGGCGGCACGCCGGTTTGCTGCGGGTCGGTGTCATCAACATCGCCCCCCAGTCCCTCGCCACGAAACACGACGACCAGCCGGTATTCTTTCACGTGCCGCACGAAGACTTCCACGCTCGGGATTTCAATCTGATCGAGCTTTTCGCACAATGGCGCAGCGATCTCATTGCCGACCCGTCCCGCGCGGCGGTCGGCGATATTGCCGTCCTCGTCGAGCGTACAGAAATTCCCCCGGATGGCCACGTCGTCCGGCCCGAGGTCGAAGTCGATGCCCAGCGCCTCCAGAACGCCGCGCCCAATCTGGTACGCCAGCGGGTCGTATCCGAACAATCCCAGATGCCCCGGCCCGGACCCCGGCGTAATCCCCGGCAGCACCGGGGTGCTCAGTCCCAACGTTCCTCGCCTGGCGAGGGCATCGAGGTGGGGCGTGTTGGCCGTCTCCAGTTCCGTCTTGCCCCCCGGTTCGAGCGGCAGCCCGCCCAAACCGTCCGCAACAAGCAGGACGATCTTGGAGTCATTCTTCAGTTGCAGCTTGCGTGTCAGGTCGTGAATGGACATGGTGCAGGTCGGAAAGTAGAGAGCGGCAAAGCCCACGGGCCGCGCCCCATGAGCAACGTCACGTGAGAACATTCAGCGAGCGGCATTGTCGATGAGTGCCCCCCTCGCATCAAGCGTGTCCGGCGCAATCGCTGCCAACATTCATGAACTGCCCGTCTGCTGGACTGCGCGACCGGCTGTAGCGGCCCCCGTTTCGTGGCATTCGCCTGCACTATCGATTGGCCGTCCTCATCCTGCTGGTGATCCGGCCGAATCGGCTCACTCTTGCGACCTGATCATATCGCCGAAACGGTGACAGCCGACGGGGGACGGCACATTGGGACGCAAGTCTCGACATGGTCGGTGATCGCGTTGGCCGCATTGTCGCGATCGGACCGATCGTTCCCGCCCCAGGCGGGAACGGATCAACGGGCTGCCGGCCCGGCATGTCTCAACACTTGCAACGTGCTCGCAGCAATCGCGGTCAGGCTGAACTGCTCGCGAACTCTCGACTGGCCCGTGCGGCCCAATGTGCGGCACGTTGCCGGATGGTCGAGGAGTTCCTCAAAGGCATCCGCGAGTGATTGCGGGCTCTTCGGTTCCACGAGGATGCCCCCGCCGGTGGCATCGAGCATTTCGGGAAAAGCGCCGTGGGCCGGCTGGATGACGGGGACGCCGTTGGCGAGCGCTTCGAGGACGTACAGGCCTTTCGGTTCGCCAAACTCCGTGGGCACGCTGAGGACGTCGAGCGTTTTGTAAAAGGCGACCTTCTCGGCGAGCGTGGACGGACTACCGACAGCCTGGAAGGAATCGCCGAGCGGCCGGGCCGTCGCCTGGAGAGTTTGGAAGTAGCGGCGGTGTTGGGGAGTGAGGTGCCCTCCGACTTTGACGCGAAACTCTCCGGGGCGGCGGGCGTGCAGCAGCAGCGCAGCATCGACGAGGTGGTGCAGGCCCTTCTCGGGAGAAATGCGGGCGAAAAAGCCAATGGTGAACGGTTGCGACCGGTCGTGAGAACGCGGCTGTCCATCGTGGCCGCGATGATCGATGCCGAGCGGGATGACGTGAAAACGCTCCTTCGGCAGCTGCAGGTACTCAGACATGTGGTCGCGGTAGAAGTTGGTGTGCGTGAAGAAGCCGTCGAACTGCCGGGCACGCTCGGAGACGGCGTCGAGGACCCGTTGCTTGTGCGTTTCGGGCAGCTCTTCAGTGAAGACGTCGTCGCCCTGAAGCGTGCAGTACACCGGTCCTGAGAAGCGGTCCTTCAGCCGCAGCAGTGCACCGACGAGCAGTGCGTTCGAGAAGATCACAACGTCCGGTTTGACGTGCCCGACAATGTGCTCGACCAGCTCGTCGACTTTCCCGGCAAGCGGGCCGCTTTCACCGGCCAGCATATCGAGCGCAAGGTCTCCCAGGACGGCTGCGTCGTTGCTGATCGAAAGCTTGCTGAGCAGCCGCAACACGCCGGGGTGATCGAGTGGCCGGGTGAGCATGCGCGGCAGCCGTCGCCACAGCCGCGAACGATGCTCCAGATAGACGTTGACGCCTCCCATGAACACGTGCGAATCGCTCACGTCCCGTTCGTCGACACGAATCGGCGTGTACGTCGGGATCAGCGAGACCTCCGCCCCGGCATCCATCAGCGCACGGGCCCACGTGTTGTCGTGCATGCACGACCCGCAGAACATGCCGGCCCCGCCGGCGGTGATGATGGCGATGTGCACGGGGAGATGGGAGACCGGAATGAGGAGATAGGAAATAGGACTTGGGAAATAGGTGTTCGGAAACAGGAGATCGGCTCAAGCCCACGGGCTGCGCCCCGTGGGCGCTGCGGTTTCCGCGCTCAATCCAGAACACAACTGACAAACCGGGGCAACAGCGCCTCCGTCTGCGGCGAGTCGCGGACGGTGGCCGCGAATTCCTCGCCGGACATCCCGGTGAGATGACGCACGTACTCGGGATAGGCATCGAGACGACAGAGCAGATCGGTGCGATTGAGCTCCGGGTGAAACTGCGTGCAGTAGATCGGAGCATCGTCGAGACGATATGCCTGATTGGTGACTGTTTCAGTCGATGCGAGCAGCGTGGCCCCGGGAGGCAATTCGAGCACGCGGTCTTCGTGCCCCATCTGTCCCAGAAACACATCCCCCAGCGGGCCGAACACCGGATCATCGTGAGCGGCGGGCGTGAGCCGCAGATGATGCGTCCCGATCTCGGCCCGACTCGCATCGTGCACGACTTGACCGCCCAAGGCGCGGGCCATCGCCTGGAACCCCCAGCAGGAGGCGAACGTCGGCTTCTGCAGCCGATGCAGCTCCCGCACGACGTCCAACGCCCGCCGCAGCCAGTCATCCATCTCATCGGCGACCGAGGCTTCATCCGCCACCGAGTAGTGCCCGCTGCCGCCGAGCAGCACCACGTCGACGGCACTCAATTGCGTATCGGCCGGCTGCTCCTGCAACAAATCGAGCACACCGATCCGGGCGGGAGTCGTCAGGAGCGCCCGCGCAAAGCACTGGACTTCGTGTGAGCGCATCGGGTCATCCGGATTGCGGACTTGCAAGAGAAGATAGCGGACGGAATCGAGCATAGCGGGGTGTCAAAGACGACTGGATGGCGGCTCTTCAGTCTGACGGACGGACCCGCCCACGAAAAGGGGACCGGAGACTTTGGCCCGGAGACTTTGGCCCGGAGACTCTGGCGACGTTCCGGGGGCTTCGCACCCATTGGTCGTGCGGCATCCGTTCCGGGAGACGTTCCTGCTGTGGTGAGTGATCGAGTGATGGGGTGATGGAGACCACCAGAGCCCAAAGCGTTAGCGCCCGGTTGGAAGCCGACGCCATCCCCAAGCATTCGGCCGGAGAGACGGTACACACAGCCATGCCTATCACCATCGAGACTGTCCACCTGGGCGTGCCGTATTCAAGACCGCCACGTTTGCCGTGAGAACTTCCAACCGGGGATCGCAAACGACAGACCTGCCACGACACCAAATATTGTAATGCCCCAATCGGGGAACAGCGCCATCGGGACACAGGTCGCAAATAACACGACTGCCGGGATGTAGAATTCGCCGGAGAGAATCCCCGCCTTGACCACAAACACCGCCCCAGCAATCAGCGCCAGCACCGGCGAGAGCGACAGCGGCGGAAGGCCGAGCATGGCTTCGACACCGTACAATGCCGTCGAACAGGCCATGCTGGCGGCCCAGACGTGGGCGATCTGCCGCTCCACAAATGTCACCGGTCCGGAGCGCCGCCGCAGGTTCCAGAAGATCATCGCCCACGCCCCCAAACCGGCGGTCCACAACGCCAGATATGGCAGCCGCGAGGTGTATCCCTGCCACTGAATGACGTTCGTAAGCACGCAGAGCAGCAGCAGGACCGCCGCGTGCCATATCCAGAGCAGCCCCCAGTTCTGCATCACGGCGATATGGTGGGTCGGTCGAAACGCGCGGCTGAGCACCTGCGAGAAGTGCGAAGACCTTGCGGAAACCGGCTCGCCGCAAAGGTACGCTTCCAGGTCGTCGGCCAGCGCATCGGCAGTCGCGTATCGCAGGTCGACCGGTTTCTGCAGGGCCTTGAGGGCGATCATCTCCAGATCGGCGTCGGCCTTCGGATTGAGCAGCCGCGGCAATGGCGGGTCTTGTTCGAGGACCATCAGCACGGTGTCGACGGGAGAGGCCGCCTGAAACGGAGCGCGACCGGTCAGCATGGCATACAGAATCGCTCCCAGCGAGTAGACGTCGGTGACCCGGCTCACATCGCCGCGCGAACCGACCGCCTGCTCTGGAGCCATGTACCCCGGCGTGCCGAGGATCGCACCACTTTGAGTCAGTACGGTGATCGACAGCGGCTCGGCTTCGTCAGATGTAGAATTGGCCGCCACATCGGCGCGGACGCGCTTCGCAAGACCGAAATCGGTCACGAACGGCTGTCCCGTGTGATCGAGAAGAATGTTCGACGGCTTGAGGTCCCGATGCAGCACGCCCTGTTCGTGAGCATGCGCAATGGCTCGACAAACCGGGATGAGAATCTCAGCCGCCTCGCGCGGCGGGAGCGGACCCGCGGCCACACGCTGCGACAACGTCTCCCCCTCAACATATTGCATGCTGAAATACGGTTGCCCGTCGAGATCCCCGACCTCATAGATGGGGACGATGCGCGGGTGCTTGAGCCGCGCCACAGACTCCGCCTCGGTGCGAAACCGGGCAACGTCCTCGGCGGTTGCCAGTTCGCCGCGCAGGATCATCTTCACTGCCACAGTGCGGTCGAGGCCTCGCTGCCGTGCGCGGTAGACGACCCCCATCCCGCCCCGCCCCAGCTCGGCCAGCAGTTCGTAATCGCCCACGGCGCGCGGTCGGAAAGAGCGGTCCGAATCGCGGGACGTTGTCGCCGCGTCGCTGAGAGGCATGGATCTCGCTTCGCCAGACAATTGCAGATCGTCGGACGGCGGAGAAGCGTCAGACAGCTCACGCACCGGACCATCAGACATCCCCGAGAGGCTCGCCAAATCCTCCGCGACCATCGCCGTGGCCCACAACTCGCGGAGTTCCCCCTCAACAAGGGGATGCTCAACGCAGAGTTGCTCCAGGTCAGCCGCCCCGCCGCTCCGCGACCCGGCGATCAGATGCTCCAGCAGCGAGGCGAGCAGCTCGTCTCGGTCGTGCGAGTCGGTCGGAGATCGATGATCCTGAACTGCCATGCCGGCCAGTATCATCGAGCTGAGGGCGAGTTGCCAGCCGACGATGACTTGCCCGCTGACGGCGGCGGCACGGCTACGCCGGAGGAGCCGATCTCGCGTGGGGCGGCGGGGCGAGCAAAGTGCGGGGGACGAAGCGGGACTTGACGCCGCTCCTCATCCGGTCGCAATGAGGCAGGGACATGAGCCGGGTCGTCCTTCACACGAGACACGTCGGCACCGAGCCGGGTGAGCTTGTCTTCGAGCCGTTCGTATCCTCGGTCGAGATGATAGATGCGGCGAACGACGGAATCTCCTTCGGCGGCGAGGGCGGCCAACACCAACGCAGCGCTGGCGCGAAGGTCCGACGCCATCACACTCGCCCCGCTCAAACTGTCTGAACCGCTCACGATGGCATTGTTTCCCTCACGGCGAATCCGGGCACCGACCCGCAGCAACTCCGAGACATGCATGAACCGGTCCGGAAACACCTTGTCGGTCACAATGCTGATCCCTGCGGTCGTGCCCAGCAGTGCCGTGAGTTGGGCTTGCACATCCGTCGGGATTCCCGGGTACGGCAACGCGATGCAGTCGACCGGTCTGAGCGGGCCATCACAGCGAACGTGGACCGTCGATCCATTCACACGAATCGTCACTCCCATCTCGCGGAGCTTCTCAAGGACCGCCGTCATGTGTCGCACGCAGACGTTCCGCAACGTCGCCTCCCCGCGCGTGATGGCCGCTGCCATCATCAGAGTCGCCGCTTCGATCCGGTCGGGAATGACCGTGTGCTCGGTGCCGGTGAGTTGTTCGACCCCTTCGATGCGCACAAACGGGGTCCCCAATCCGCTGATCCGTGCGCCGGCCGCATTCAGAAACCGTCCCAGGTCGGCCACTTCTGGTTCGCAGGCGGCCGCTTCAATGGTCGTCGTCCCTTCGGCAAGGACGGCCGCAGACATCACGTTGCATGTTCCGGTGACCGTGCTTCCGAATGCTCCGCCCAGGTAAATGTTGGCACCGTAAAGACGAACCGCTTCCGCAATCACATATCCGCGCTCAACGCGGATCTCCGCCCCCAGCGCGGCGAGCCCCTTGAGGTGCAAGTCGATCGGCCGATGCCCGATGTTGCACCCCCCCGGCAGCGAAACACAGGCCCGCCCCCGCCGTGCGAGCAATGGACCGAGCACGCAGATACTCGCCCGCATACGCCGGACCTGTTCATAAGTGGCGACGCAGGACGAGTTGTCAGCCGTAGCGAGAAGCAGGCCACCGTCCTCCTCTCGCGTGACGGTCGTTCCCAGTTCGCCGAGCAAGGTGGACAGCGTACGGACGTCGACGAGTTCCGGCACTCCCCGCAACCGGCACGGACCGTCCACCGCCAGGGCCGCCGCCATGATCGGCAACGCCGCGTTCTTGGCCCCGCTAACGGCCACCTCACCACACAGCGCCTTGCCGCCGCGAATATGAAGCATGTCCATCCGTGGAATCCTTTCTCGTCTCCAACAAAACGGTCGGCGTCCGTGTCTCACCGTTATCCCGAACAACGCTTGCGGTTTCGCAGATCTCGCCCAGCAAGAATCCTTTCATGGCCGTGCTGATCCGCAAGCGTCAATGGTCGTTGTCGCCGATGATTAACCCTCATGCCGCTTGACGGCCCGAACAACGCGGGGATTCTGGCTCAGGTCGCGGAGAATTGTCACTTCATCGAATGAACCGCGTTCGTTCAAGAGACCGGAGATTCGCTCCGCCTGTTCAGGACTGAACTCGATCAACAACGTTCCGCCGGGATTCAGGAACCGAGGTGAGTTCTCCACGATGCGACGAATGATATCGAGTCCGTCGGCACCCGCAAACAGGGCGTTTTCCGGTTCGTGCCGCAAGACGTCCGGCGGCAAAGTCGCGGCGTCGCTCGTGGCAACGTAGGGGGGATTGCTGACGATCACATCAAAACCGCCCTGTTCCAGCGACGGCAACGGCAATGGCTCGAAAAGGTCTCCGTGCAGAAACGTCACGCGTTCGGCGACCTTGTGGCGTTCAGCGTTGCGACGAGCGACCGCCAGTGCCGCGTCACTCAGATCAATCCCCGTGACTGAAGCCGTCGGCGCGTTCACGGCGACGGCAACCGCAATGCACCCGGAACCGGTCCCCAGATCGAGCACAGTGGCGGTGCTGTTGCCTTTGATGGCCTCCAGCGACTCCATCACCAGGATTTCGGTTTCCGGCCGAGGGACGAGCACGTCACGGCTGACCTCGAAATCCAAACTGAAGAATTCCCGATGGCCGACCAGGAAGGCGACCGGCTCGTGCTGGGCGCGACGATTCACCAATTCCCGCATGCGGCCGCGGACCTCGTTGCTCAGCACTTCGTCGAAGTTCGTGTAGAGCTGAATTCGTGGACAACCTCGCGCATGCGCGAGCAGGATTTCGGCGTCCAGGCGGGGCGAATCACTGCCGCACTTGGCAAGATACGCCTTCGTCCAATCCAGCACGCGGCGGATCGTCCATTGGTCCGGCGATGTCGTCGGGTCTGCGGTCAACGATGGCTCCGAGACAGACCGACGAGCGAACTCCTGTGGCACATGTCACCGACCCGCACGGGATGGGTTCGCAAGCACACGGCGATGGCCGGACGATCTACAGATTACAGAAAGGTCACGACGATTCCGGAAATCATGCCGAGCAGAAACCAGATCGCCGTTGCCGTGATGCGTCCGAGAGAGATCGTGACGCCCGCCATCATCCAACACAGGCCGCACACAAGGCCGACCCAGGCAGCCCCCTGCCCCGCCACTTCGAGGGGTGGGTGCTCGACCAGGCTGACGTCGAGCTTGTCCCCCACCAGCCGCATCACCGAAAGTCCCGCCGCAATACAGCCGGCAATCAGGGAGATGAATGCCAGCGACCACCGCGTTGCCGGATGGATGTACTCCGGCAACTGGGCGATTTCCTCCTCGGTGGGATACTTGGGTTCTGACCAATGGGGTGACGCCGGGTCCGTGGATTCAAAAGTCATCGGCCTGTCCGATTGCTGGGGGATGACAACACACCGGCCGTCCAAGCCGCGGGGACGGCTCCGCTTCACGCTATTAGGTTACGTTCGCGTTCTTAGGATGACGGCCGACCTTGGTGCCTGACCCCCATCCAATCTGCGAACGCTTATGACGTCGGTTCCTCGCCGCCTCCTTTGAGCCGCTCCTGCCGATCGAATTCCAGGAGCTGCTTGACGAGCTCCCCGAGATTGCCTTGCACGATTTGGTCGAGCTTGTAGAGCGTCAGACCGATGCGGTGATCGGTGACGCGCCCCTGCGGAAAATTATAGGTGCGGATACGTTCGCTGCGGTCTCCGGAGCCGATCAGCGTTCGTCTCGCCTCGGCCCGCTTTTCGGCTGCTTCCCGCTGCTTTTGTTCCAGAATCCGGCTCCGCAGGACCCGCATCGCCTTCGCCCGGTTCTTATGTTGGCTCTTTTCATCCTGACACTTGGCGATAATGCCGGTCGGCAGATGCGTGATCCGCACCGCCGACTCCGTTTTGTTGACCTTCTGCCCGCCCGGCCCGCCGGCCCGCATCGTATCGATCTGCAAATCGTCGGGACCGATGTTGATTTCGACTTCGCTCGCTTCGGGCATCACGGCGACGGTGGCTGCCGACGTATGAATGCGGCCTTGCGACTCAGTCTCCGGCACCCGTTGCACCCGGTGCCCTCCGCTCTCGAACTGCAGTTCATGATACGCCCCTTCGCCGGTCACCGAAAAGGTCACCTCCTTGAAACCGCCCATGTCGGAGGGGGAGGAGTCGAGCACCTCCATTTTCCAACCGCGGGTCTCGACCCAATGGGAGTACATGTTAAACAAGTCGCCGGCGAACAGGGCCGCTTCGTCGCCGCCGGTCCCCGCACGGATCTCCATGATCAACCCGCCGCGCGTGATGGATTCGCCCGACGTCGCGAGGTCTTCCAGTTCCGTTTCCAGAGCCGTGAACTTGGCCTGCAACTCGTCAAGCTCGGCCTGCGCATATTCGCGAGTTTCTGCGTCAGCCGCCCCCTCGAGCATCTCCCGCGCAGCAGCGATCTCGGATTCCAGGCGATGGGATTCACGGACCGACTCCGCGATCTTCTTGAGACCGCCGTATTCCCGCTGGACCGCCAGCAGCTTGTCGATATTCGCCAGGACATCCGGGTCCTGAAGCTGTTGCTCCAGTTCCTCGAAACGTTTCAGCTTGGTTTCCAGACTGGGAAACATGCGAATCCATGGGACACAATGACGAGTTCGCGTTGGCAAATTCGAATGACGAATCAAGAATGACGAAGGAAATCCGAACACCGAAGTCCGAAAACACGACAATAAGCTTCGTCATTCAGCCATTCGGGATTCTTTCGTCATTGGGTGTTTCGACCTTCGTCATTCCTGACCAATCGATCCACACCCCGAAAGGCGCCTCCGGCTACTCGCCTTCTTTCTTGCCCCAGTTGTACTTTTTCTGGAACTTCTCAACGCGGCCGGCCGTGTCGACGTACTTCATCTTACCGGTGTAGAACGGATGCGACGCCGAGCTGATGTCGACGTAAACGAGCGGGTACTCGTTGCCATCCTCCCACTCGATCGTCTCCTTGGAGGTGAGCGTCGAGCGGGTCAGAAATTTGAAGTCCGCCCCGCGGTCGAAGAACACCACGGGGTGATAATCAGGATGAATGCCGTCTTTCATGGGTCGCTGTCCGCAAGCTGTGGTTCGTTTCGCCGCCCGAACCGCTAGTCTAGCGCTGCACGCCTTGTTCAGCAAGGGCCGTCTTTCAGCAAATTGCCGGTTCTCAGCCAATCGCGTAGGATACAGTCGGTCACCGTCGTCAATCATGTGCCCTTTGTTCATCACCTTCGGCTCGCAGCTTCCTCGCCGGGAGCAAACGGTCCATTCAGCACCGGCACCGCCATGAACTTCGTCCTCGATAACTACGACTCCTTCACCTACAACCTCGTGCAGCGGTTGGGGGAGATCGATCCGGCCCTCGACATCCAGGTGCGGCGGAACGATCAGACGACGTTGGCCGAGATCGAATCGCTGGGGCCGGAGCGGATCATCATCTCCCCCGGGCCGGGAACGCCGGAGGATGCCGGACTCTCACGGGAGATCATTGCCCGTTTTGGGCCGCAGACGCCGATCTTGGGGGTCTGCCTGGGCCATCAGTGCATCAGCGAAGTCTACGGCGGGAAAGTCGTGCGGGCCCAGCGTCTCATGCACGGCAAGACATCAATGGTCCAGCACGACGGGGAGGGGGTTTTCGCCGGCCTGCCGAACCCGTTCGAGGCGACGCGATATCACAGTCTGATCGTCCCCGACCAGTCGCTGCCGCACGCGCTGATCGCCTGCGCCTGGGTGCGGGATGACGGCCAGCCGCCCGAGCTGATGGGCGTGCGGCATCGCGAGCATCCGGTCTACGGCGTGCAGTTCCACCCCGAAAGCTTCCTGTGCGACGCGGGGATGCAACTGCTCGAGAATTTCCTTCACCTGCCGTTGCTCGCTGAAGTCGCCGGGTAAGCGAACCACGAAGGCGCAAAGGTTCGAAGGAAGTTCAAGCACTGATCGGCGGAAGACGCACATGATCGTTGCGTAGGGCTTGCGGCGACCTCTCGGCTGCGTGATCATTTCAGAGGCGCTCTGGTCCATCGGAGCGTCATTCACCGTGGCAATGATGGCGCGAACGATGTCTGTCAATGGTCAGGTCCTTCTTCAGACCGCCTCCGGACTTCCCGGCAAAACACCATTGTTCTTCGTGCCTTTTTGTCTCTGTGGTGCATTCCACTTGATCTCATGGAGCAGAATGTGCTTTCCGTCGAACAAGCCATTGCCGCGATTCTTGCCGAGGTCGAGCCGCGATCGCCGGTTGATGTTGAGCTGGGCGACGCGATTGGTCTGACCCTGACGGCGGACGTCGTGAGCGATGCCGACTCGCCACCGTTCGATAAATCGCAGATGGACGGATTCGCGGTGCGGAGTGCGGATACGGGGGATTCAGCGCGGTCGCTCCAAGTCGTCGAGGAGGTGACCGCCGGACGTGTCCCGCAAGAGACGGTGCAGCCGGGCACAGCGACACGAATCATGACCGGCGTGCGGCTGCCTGCTGGTGCCGATGCGGTGGTGCCGATCGAACAGTGCGACTTTACGGAAGGGAGCGACACCGTCATTGTCCGCTGCGGCGTGACGAGCGGAACCTTCGTGATCCCCCGCGGACAGTCGATGTCCCAGGGGGAGACGGTCCTCCGTGCAGGGACACGGCTGTTCGCCCCGCAACTCGGGCTGCTGGCCGAATTGGGGCACGCGCAGGTGACCGTCCGACCGCGACCGATGGTGGGTGTTCTGGCGACTGGCGACGAATTGGTGCCGATTGGGCAAATCCCCGGCGAGGGACAGATCCGCAACTCGAACCAAACCATGCTGACTGCCCAAGCCTCCCAAGCGGGCGCGGCACCGCAACCGTTGGGCATCGCGCGGGATGAGCGGGAACACCTCAAGTCGAAGATATCAGAGGGATTGGAGTGCGACGTATTCTGCCTGTCGGGGGGCGTCTCGGCGGGGACGCGGGACCTCGTCCCGTCGGAGTTGCAGGCTGCCGGCGTGCGGGAGGTGTTTCACAAGGTGGAGATGAAACCCGGCAAGCCGATCTGGTTCGGCAAACTGGACGCCGCGCGGGCAGCGGACGGTCGGCCGCGCTGGATATTCGGGTTGCCCGGAAACCCCGTCAGCAGTATGGTTTGCTTCGAATTATTCGTCCGCACGGCCATCCGGCGGCTGACGGGCATCGCCCCCGCGACTCCTCAACCCATTCGAGCAAAACTCGTTGCCGAGCATCAAACTCGGGGAGACCGCCCCACGTTTTCCCCGGCCCGTCTGAAGCGGACGGACACCGGAGCGGTCGTGCACCCGATCGACTGGCAAGGATCATTCGACCTGCGCGCCACAGCAGACGCCAACGCGATGATCCGATTCCCCGCCGGAGAACGGGTGTATGCCATCGGAGAACAGGTAACCGTCCACCAGTGGTGATCTGTACAAGTGAGTCGTACGACTGGTACGCTGGAGAGATGTCCATCGGGATGGTGCCATCGTGAACGTCGACGAAAAACGTGAACGCTTGATTGAGGTCGCGGCGGCTCTGCTCGCAGATTCGGCTGGGCAGCGCATGCAAACAACGAACCTGAACAAGGCGCTGTTCTACGTTGACCTCGCTTGTCTCCGTGACTTCGGAGAAACATTGACGAAGAACTCGTACGTGGCGCTCGAAGAGGGTCCGGTCATCGCGAAATACCAGCAACGCCTCGTTAAGGCACTCGAAGACGCTGGGTTCGCCGAGCAGGGAATCGACGGTCGATCGAAGCCGATCGTACTTCATTGCCGACCATCCAAGCGTTATGTGACCACCGCCACGGCCGAATCGATTGGCCGCGTGGCGAAGTGGTGTTCCGAGAAATCCGCGAAGGAAATTTCCGACATCTCACATCTAAACCCCGGTTGGATCAATTCGTACGAAGAAGGCCTTGGCGGGGACGGGGGCGGCATGCCACTCCCCATCAACCTCTCCTTTGCCATGCAACAGATCATGGACGACGATCCGTGGCTCGCGGCACCGCTGGACGAGGAGACGCTCGCGGCTCTGGCAGCAGCCGATCGGAACGCGGGACAAGAGTGGTAAAGTATCGGCCTGAAGACGGCAAATGGATAGTCCTCGCGCAAGCGGAATTACTGCTCCAATTGCAGAAACAGATGACGCCGGAGGCGTACGGTGAGCAGAAGCAGGCACTCAAGGAGTTTCTGTGCAGCTACTTTTCGGCGACGACCTGTGATCGCCAGCAAGGCAACAGCATCTCACCGGTGGCAGCGACTGGCGCAGGCGGCAAGGTTCTCAAAGTGCGATGGGGCCTTCCCGGACAAGGAAAAAGTGGGGGGCTGCGACTCGTCATCGTCGCGTACTGTGATGAGCGGCGAGTCGTGATCGCCCAGGCATCCCTCAGAAAAGACGGACTCTCCGACGAACAGATCGAAGCCTCTGTGAAGAAGCTCCCCTAGCTTGCACATGATGAGAACGATCGTTGCCACGACTGGATGGACCCAATGGCAGAATCAGGACTTTTCGAAGCGCCAACGTCGTTGAAACGAAAACACCGCCCATCGCGATCGACCGTCAAGTCGGAGCGGTCGGTGCAGGAGATCATCTCGGTGGGACGGGCCGCGCCGGCGGTCAGCCGGGGGGCGTGGGGGCTGTCGCTGTTGTCAGCCGCGCTGGGCTGGGCCATGTTCACGCCGCTCGATTGGAGATGGCTCGGTTGGGTGGCGCTGGTACCGGTGCTGCTGTTGTGCCGGATTCGTCGTAAGACGAGGTGGATGTATACCGCTCTCGCCGTCACCAGCTTTGCCGGTTCGCTGGCCATGTTGCAATGGATGCGGCTGGGCGATCCGGCGATGTACCTGGCTTGGGCCGCGCTGTCGGCCTATGTGGCCCTGTACCTGCCGGTGTTCATCGGGCTGACGAGGGTCGCCGTGCATCGGGTCGGCGTGCCGCTGATGCTGGCCGCCCCGGTCGTCTGGACCGGATTGGAGTTCCTGCGGGCCCATTTGATGACCGGATTCCCCTGGTACTTCCTCGGCCACTCGCAGCACCATTGGGCCGAATTGATTCAAATCAGCGATGTGCTGGGCGCCTACGGGGTCAGTTTCGTCATCATGCTGACATCCGCCTGTATGGCGGGCATGGTCCCGACAAGGTTCCTCACACGCTGCCGGCTGCTGCCGAGCGCGGAACAACATCAGCCGGAGCGTTATGTCGTCCCCATTGCAAGGCAGCGGTGGCATGTGGCCGCGTGTCTGGTCGTGTTGGCGGCGACGCTGACTTACGGGTACGTCCGTCGGGGACAGGCGTCCTTCGAGGCGGGTCCCCGTGTGGCACTGATTCAGGGGAACTTTCCGACGTCGGTCAAGCACGACCCCCAGCAGTGGAACGACGTGTTCCGCATGCACCGCTACCTCACCGGACAGGCCGTCCCGCATCAGCCGGATTTGATCGTCTGGCCGGAGACGATGTTTCGCTGGCCGCTGTTCCAGCACGACCCGGACATGACGGACGAACAGCTTTCCGCCGCCCATCCGCGCGTCACCCTCCAGGCGTGGAAAGACCGCGGCGTCCCTGACGAGCTGCTTAATCTGGCTGAAGAAGCCAATGCGACCGCGATCATCGGTCTCGATTCGTTTGAGGCGACCGGCGATTCGGTCGGGCACTACAACTCAGCCGCGCTCGTCATCCCCGAACAGGGCATCACAGCGCGTTACGACAAGATTCATCGGGTGCCGTTCGGCGAGTATATCCCGCTGCGGGACGAGTTGCCGTGGCTCAAGAAGCTGACACCCTTTGGCGACGACTTCGGCATCGATGCGGGTCAAGCGATTCGTATCTTCGACGATGGACGATGGCGATACGCCCCGCTGATTTGCTTCGAGGACACGGTGCCCCAACTTGTGCGGCAGGTCATCGAGGTTTCGGAACAACAAGGCCAACCGGCGGACGTGATCGTCAACCAAACCAACGACGGTTGGTTCCACGGATCGAGCGAACTGGACCAGCACCTGATCACGGCCCGCTTCCGCTGCATCGAGACTCGCACGCCAATGGTGCGGGCGGTCAACGGGGGCATCTCCGCCATCATTGACGGCGACGGACTGGTCGTCGAGCCGGAGACGTTCATCGACCTCGACGGGCTGGCGGAAGGAACTCCCCGGAAATCCATCCGCGATCCAAACACCGGACGGTTCCACAAGCAACTCAACTGCGCCCTGATCAGCACCGTCCCGCTCGATCCGCGCAGCAGCCTGTACGTCCGCTGGGGCGACTGGTTCGCATCGATCTGTGCCGCCTGCTGCCTGTGCCTGCTCGTCGCCGGACTCGCCCTCAAGCCAAAACCGATCATCGAGCTAAACCAAACGTAACGTGCTGATCATCCCCCCCCTCCAAGGAAGAACCTTCCAAGACGGACTCCTCCTAAACCAGTCTCAGAACAAAACTCTTGACAATAACTCCCCCAAGGTGTTCTTCATTCGAGATTGCTCTGTGGATGCCTCGGAAGAGCGGGGCCGAAGTGCGACTAATCACCGTCTCTACGATCGAACAACTGTGGAGAGAGTCATTCACTCATAGATCGTCTGACGAAAACAGAATACGCCTCATCGTTTTGCACCCTCCCGCCACTGCTTGTGGTTAAATGGGGTCGACATGTGAATCGTGTCCCTGTCGACGGCGATTTGTGCTAGAATCCGTTCCATCGCATCTTAGCGGGGACTACTCGTTGACATTCGGCCAATTTCGGTCGGCACGATCTCGTCGCCTCCTCTGAGCCAACTCGAGGAGTGACAATGTCCCCATCCCCATCCCCGTATCCCGTCGTGGCGCGCGCGCTTTCAGCCGATCAGGACCATTTCGCAAGAAATGCTGCTTCGCTGCAACGAAGTGGTTGTGAGCAGGAGCGAGTTGCAACCGCAGTCGTCTATTGCGAAGCGAACTTCGGCGCGATCGATGGCAAGACCGCCAACGGTCTTGTCCGTCACTCGGAGAAGTACGATATCCTCGCTGTGATCGACAGCCAGCAGGCTGGTCTTGATGCCGGTGTGGTGCTTGGTGAGGCCCCGAAGGACATTCCCGTCTGCCGCGATCTCGCCGACGCACTGACCCACATTGGAGAAGTCCCCGACTGGTTCATCTTTGGAATGGCTCCCGCGAGTGGCATGTTGTCGTCGCGCGAGCGCGGACTCGTGCTGGAGGCGATTGATCTCGGGATGAACGTCGTGAATGGTCTCCATGAATTCTTGAATGACGACCCGGTGTTCATCGCAGCGAGCGCCGCGAAGAATGTGGAAATCCTCGACGTCCGCAAGCCGCGCGCGAAGAAGGATCTGCGGTTGTTCAGCGGTCGCATCGCCGAGGTCACCTGCCCCCGCATCGCCGTTCTTGGGACGGATTGCGCGATCGGCAAACGCACCACGGCCAACATCCTGACTCGGGCCCTCAACGATCGTGGGATAAAAGCGGTGATGGTCGGCACAGGCCAGACCGGATTGATCCAAGGAGCCCGTTACGGCGTCGCACTGGATGCCATCCCGTCCCAGTTCTGCTCGGGTGAAATGGAAGCCGCCGTCGTTGAAGCGTTCGAAGGTGAGAACCCCGATGTGATCATCATCGAAGGACAAGGCGCGCTGAGCCACCCGGCCTACTCGACGTCGTCCTTCATCCTGCGAGGCAGTTGCCCCGACGGCGTTGTCTTACAACACGCACCAGGACGGACCACTCGCTGCGACTTCGATCAAATGGCGATGCCGACGCCTGATACTGAGATCAATTTGATCCAAACCTTCGCGGACACGAAAGTCATCGGCCTCACGCTCAACCACGAGAACATGACCGATGTTGAGGTCGATGTGGCCATTACGCTTTATGAGTGCGAACTCGGCATCCCGACCACGGATGCGCTGTCCGGCCCACCCGAGCGCCTGGTGGAGATGGTCATGAAGGCATTTCCAAAGCTTGAGGAGAAGCTGATCGCGGTCGCACGATGAGCGCTCCGCGACTGGAGATCAACCTTGGCAAGGTCCGTCACAACGCCCGAACGCTGGTCGAACGACTGGCGGATCGCGGCATCTCGGTTACGGGTATCACAAAGGCGACACTTGGCTCGCCCGAGATTGCCGGCGTCTTGCTCCAGGCGGGCGTGAGCGGGCTGGGAGACTCTCGTATCGAGAACATCGAAGCGATGCGTCGGGCGGGAGTGCTGGCCCCCATGACGCTCATCCGCTCTCCTATGCTCAGTCAAGTCGAACGGGTGGTCACGCATGTCGACATCAGCTTCAACACGGAGCTGGACGTCATCAGAAGGCTCTCGTCCGTTGCGCGGGCGTCAGGGCGGACGCACGGGATCGTGCTGATGGTCGAGTTGGGAGACCTCCGCGAAGGCATCATGCCTGATGACGTCGAGCACACGGTCTGTGAGACGCTTGGCCTTCCGAATATCACGTTCAAGGGAATCGGCACCAACCTTGCCTGCCGCAGCGGTGTATCCCCAGACGCCAGGAATATGGCTGAGCTATCTGCGCTCGCGGGCGCGATCGAATCGACATTTGGGCTGACCATTGAGATCGTGTCCGGTGGGAATTCTGCGAACCTTCCATGGGCGCTCAGCGGCGTGGAGACCGGGCGGATCAACGATCTTCGCCTGGGGGAATCGATCCTGCTCGGCTGCGAGCCCCTGCATCGCCAACCGATCAACGGGTTGCACACCGACGCCATCACCCTAGTGGCGGAGGTGATCGAATCGAAGGTCAAACCGACGCAGCCATGGGGAGAGATCGCTCAGAATGCCTTCAGAGAGCCGCCGCCCAGTTCAGACCGTGGCGGTATTTCTCAGACGATCCTCGCCATCGGACGCCAAGACATCGACCCGAGTGGCGTCCAAGCGCCGCCAGGCATGGAGATCCTTGGGGCGAGCAGCGACCATTTGATCATCGACTCAGGTCACGAACGTATGAATGTTGGTGACGAGGTCACGTTTCAACTCAACTATAGTGCGCTGGTTCGTACGATGACGTCTCCCTTTGTTGTCAAGGCCGTCATGCCTGAGCGCCGGGTGCCACGGGTGGTGGTGGCGGGTTAGCTTGTAGGAGCTACTGCTGTCCGTGGCGATCGCCGAGGGTGCCACTGGCCGGCTTGCCCGCCAGTGCAATCAGATCGGTTGCCACTGAGATGAACGTCGTCCGCCAGTGTGAAGGTGGGTCGCACTGGTCGGCTTGCCCGCCAGTATGAAGTTGGGTGCCACTGGTCGGCTTGCCCGCCAGTGCGAAGTTGGGTGGCACTGGTCGGCTTGTCCGCCAGTGCGACGGCGGATACGCTCGGACCTCATGACCGGGCATCGCAAACGTGTGAAGCACTTTCACGAACCGGGTGATCTGCACGAGTTGACGTTCTCGTGCTACCGGCAAATGAAGCTGCTCTCCAACGACCACTGGCGAACGATGTTGGCCGAGTCGATCGACCGGGCCATCGAACGCTGCCGCTTTCGGTTGGTCGCGTTTGTGTTCATGCCGGAGCACGTGCATCTGCTGGTGGATCCGCTGGAGCCGCAGCCGCAACTGGACCGGCTGCTGTTCGGAATCAAACGTCCCTTCTCCTTCCGCATCAAGAAGCTCTTGGAGTCGACCGGCAGTCCACTGCAGGGTAAACTCACAATCCGCGAACGTCCGGGCAAAACGGCCTTTCGCTTTTGGCAAGAGGGTCCCGGCTACGATCGCAATCTGTCCACCGAAAGGGCCGTGCTCGCAGCGATTGATTACATTCATCTCAACCCGGTCCGCCGTGGCTTGGTGGATCAGGCCCGTCTGTGGAAATGGTCGAGCTGTCGCTGGTACGAACAGGACGGCCAATTCCACGACGATGCCTTGCCGACAATTCACGGCTTACGGGACGGGTTCTTCGTGTAACGATGCCCCTCAAGCGTCCGCACTGGCGGACAAGCCGACCAGTGGCACCCTTTCTGTCAGCCCCGACGAATCGAACCCACAAGCTGATCCGTCATTTCACCAGTGGCACCCGGCGGATATCGAAGACAACGTCGGCGAGCCATAACCACCCGCGTCCGGTAGAGTCGAGATGTGGCGCGGTGGCATCGTTGGATGCTCCGTTTCCACATCCCGCTCGTCGAACCGGACGTGCGGATTTCCCGCATCCGGCTCTCGTTCGGAGTCAATCATGTGTTCGCCCACGGGAGGTT
>JAJDEI010000155.1 GCA_029259845.1 Planctomycetaceae bacterium
CGTGGAGACGCTGCTGAGCGTGATCGAAACCTGTCGCCAGCAGAACCGTAACGTCTTCACCTTCGTCACCGACGCCGTCAAAGCCCACTTCGCCAGCCAACCACCCCCCACCCTGCTATCCGGGGTGTGAACGGTTACGAGCGTTTACCTTGGTGCCTCCCCTAGCGATGTCACTCATCTCGCTTTGTCAACTGCTGGAATTCGATCCGGCGGCTCCTTCACAAGGTCGTATGAGATCCACAACACATCCCAGCACACTTGCCTACTGTCGGCTCCTGTCAGTTCATGTGGCTGTGTGAGTGCAGCCTTCGCAGATCAGACAATCGAGCCTGGCGGACATACGCAGCTGGACCTGACTATTGCCAGTGATGGTGCCGAGTCGCTGATGCAGACAGTCGAGTCGATAGGCACTATTGGACCACACTTGGGTTCTCATCCCCTTTCCTTTCGTGTCTACGCAAACGCTCCGCCAACAATCTCGGTTGTGCCGAACGAAGTTCGCTTTGGTCCGCTTCCGCAGAATGCCACAGAATACAGAGATGTCAACCTATTCCAGTCGCCGCTCGTGCAGCATGAGTTCGCTGTCGTTGAAATGAAGCCTCTCGCAGACCTGCCAGTTCAACTATCACTCCTTGATTCCTCCCTTGGGGAAAACGCCCTTAATCACACGCTCCGACTGACGCTTGAATCTCATCGCCTTACTCCTGGCTCCACGACATCTGGGTCGATCGACGTCGTACTTGCCCTGGGCAGGCTGACGCGGCACATTTCTGTCCCCGTGATAATCACGGTGCAGCCACTTGCTCGTTTAGTGCCGAATGCATTTCTTTTTGCAACAGACCGTTCGACGGGCGTGACTCAAGCAAGTATCCGCATAATTCCGACTGACGACTCGACGCCATTAAACATCGAACCGTTGACAACACCGAACGGAGTTGACGTGACGGTGCAGGCAACGCGGGGGGGGCCGGAGATAACGCTTACCGCAAATCTGGCACAAGTCACCGCTTCGCATGTGGAGGTAATGGTCTCTCAAGGAGGGAACTCCCAAATGGTCGCTATTCACATTGTCGGATATGGCCGGTAGTACGCTTCGAGCTAATCGTCGTTCGCTCGTGAAGACTCCCTTCACACGTTGTTCGCCCAAAGACAACTGAAAACGACGTTTCCATCCATCACTCTCAGAACAAGGCGAGAACTCACTCATGTATCGATCAACGGTAATCCTCAGCAGTGCCCTAGTGTCTGTGCTTGTGGCTGACTTTGCCTTTCTTGCAAGCATTAGTCCGGCCGAGATCTGCAAGTGGGAGTGTGTTCCGCGAACCGGGTGCATGTCTGCAGACGTCCTTTGCTTTATGACATGTTCGGGGCCCACAGTATCATGCCCCCAAAGGCACGCGAAAACGTACAATCCGAACGGCGCTGATTTGCAGATGGGTATTAGTAACACAGCCGAAACTGACAGGCTTATCCTGCTTCCCGACGCAGTATGCTGGACTGATGAGTTGTGCCAACTCGATAATGGATGGTGGTTTAAATGCAATGGGCTATTCTGCGAACCAGGTACGATCCTTGACGGCTGCCCTAGCTGTATTCCTGGTGGAAGTCCGATTGACATTGAGGTAGAGAATTGGGACTGCGCAGCTTGTGGGACAAACTAATTCCGACACTTGCTCAGCGGGCGGCGTGTGCGCCCGGGGTGGTTGCTGTGCGGAGAGCCAACGGCCGTTGCCCATTCGACGGGTTTGCTGCCATCGGTCTCGGTAGAAAGGGTGGTCATAGTGCTTGCTGCAATCAGGGAGATCGTCGGATGCCGAGGCATCTTGGGCATTCTGTTGCTGATCGTCGTTGCATGTCTTGTCGGCACCAAGTGTCAGGCGGAAGGCCTGTCGCAGTTTGGCGAAGAAGTCTATAAATTCGAACCGTTGCCCGATCCAGGGGAATTGCTCCAAGACATTGAGGTGACTTGTTTGGCGAATTATTCCCAGATTGCGAGTTGGGAAGGAGAGTACACTTTTTTCGAGAACATCAGAATCGTCGATAACGACGGCTCCGAAGGGAAACAATTCGGTGTCAACGAATCCGATTCGACAGGAGTGTTTCGAAAAGGAGTCCAAGGGATATGCCGGTTTGCCGTCGATACCGTGAATGACCAATTGTTCGTGGACTGGGAGCCACAGATAGCAATCATTCGTTCAGTCCCAGGAGGACGTGAAGTGTACCGTCAGATGACGGGTCAGCCGCCTTTAAAAAGAGGAGACGGACGCACGGCCTCTCTGTTAAGGCGGAGACGTTCTATTGTGACATCCGAGCATTGGCTGCACTCTGTTCCCGGCAAGGAGTATGGACGGTTTCTCCTGGAGCCTGAAGGTGTGCGTCACGTCGGCCCAGCAGGTTTTCGTGATCCTTCAGGTGACGCGGGAAACTACTTTTGGAGGGACGTCGTCGATGTCAGATTGTTCTTTGGTGTTCAAGGAAGAACGACTTGGCAAATGATCCATGAAGTGGCGACAACGTTATCTTCTGATGAACATCCCGAAGGAATCGATGTGTCGAGGTCACCGGTCGATGGTGGGGAGATGCTACGGATAGCTCTCACACCCAAAACCGGAGGCCAGTTAGAAATGCGAGTCAAACTGTATCTGGATTCGCGTGTCCAATGGAATCTCACGCGAGCGATCGTCGATGGACCGGCGGAGAGTTTTCAAGAGGCATGGATATGGGAGTATGAAGACAAGAATGGTGTATTCATTCCATCCAAGTTCATAAAGACCATTTCGGATTCCGGTAATCGTGAGTTTGAACGTGGATTTGACTTAGTGGAGTCGGAGCTGAACCATCAGATAGACGAAGTGACGTTTTCCTATGGGAGTTTGGGCCTTGGGAATGGTGATCGCGTGGTCGACCGACTGCAAGAGAAGGTGTATGTCCTTAAGGACGGAACACCGGTGGAACCAAAATATGGATTGCAAGCCGTTCAGGAGCAACCGCGGTCAGCGGTGAAGACATGGGTTCTTATTCTGATCAATGCTGTCGCTTGTGTCATAGCTATTGGCCTATTCTGGAAGAGCAGAATGAGGAAAAGCGGGTAGCCCAAATTGCTTGCAGCGTTTGGGCCGGCGAAATCGGCAGAAGATCCGCAAAGAGTAACCGGCAACCTCTCACGGCCGCGCCGCTTTCCCGATCTGAAACGGCTTCGGCGGCTGCCGCTCATTCCGTTGCGGCGGCGGGTTGGTAGCGGCCGCCGGTTTTGTAGAGGGGGAGGTAGCGGTAGTAGACTTCCAGGCAGAGCGTGGCGACGGCGGTGGTGTAGATGCGACCGCCGTAGGGGCCCCATTCGCCGCGCGGCTCCCAGGAACCGGCGAGCGGACCGCGCGTTGTTTGTTCGGAGATGAGCAGGTCGCGGACGCGCTCGTTCCAGCGCCGCCAGGGATCGCCGCCGTACTGGAACGTCGCCAGCGTGCCGTAGTACCAGTAGTAGTAGTTCATCGTTTCGCGGCTGGGGAGCTGCCGCATGAGATAGCCGATCGCCTCGTCGCTGGATGCGTGCGACCGTTTGAGACCGAGCATCTGTTTGCAGAACAGAGCCTCGGCGGTCATCGTGGCGGAGACGGCTTTGTCGATCTTGCGGTATGTGGCGAGCCCGCTGTTGCGGCCGCGGCTCATGCCGTTGAGGAACTTGACCATCTGCTGCTTGGTCGTACCGGGGACGGGGATGCCGCCCGCCTCAGCGCTCTTGAGGGCCATCAACTGCCAGCCGAACATGCTCATGTCGCCGTAGGTGTTTCGAGTTTGCACGTATCTCCACGAGCCGTCGGGGGTCTGAGTGGCGGCGATGTAATCGACGGCGCGGACGAGGGGACTCCGAAGCCAGTCGCTGTCCGCGGTGCCGGACATCATCGCATGGGCTTCGGCGAGAGCGAACGTGGCCATGCCGTGACAGTACATGCCAGCGATGAACGACGCCCGTCCGCCGAGATACCCGTTGGCCGTCTGTTGCCGGATGAGCCACGTCAGGGCCTTGCGGACAGTCGCAGCGTATTCGCCATTGTCCGGAGTGTGCCCGGCTCCCAGGAAGGCGAGGACGGCGAGTGCGGTCACGCCCGTGTCGGCGTCTCCGCCCACGTTGGGCCGCTCGTGACGGGCTTTGCTCTCTTTGGCGGTGCCGGCTCCAAAACGACTGGCGTCCCAGAAGCCGTTGGGATCCTGCGTCGATGCCATCCACTGGAGCGCCCGCTCGACGGCCTCCTCGGACTCCCGCGTCCCGCCAAACTGCCGGGTCGCCAGCTTGCGTTCTTCAACACTCCGCAACTGATAGGCCGCCGGGACGCGCGTCAAATCGCTGCGTTTCAAGGGGGCGAAGTTTTGACGTTCCACTTCCGGGAGCACCGGAGGAAGAACCGGATCGCGAGTCGCCCCATCCAGCGAAGCCAGTAGCGGTTCGTCCCGAGGCCGGGGTGTGCGAGGCGTCGTTTGCAGCCGTTGGCGAACCGGGATTGTCTCGTTGGGCGTCGGCGGCAACCGGGTGCGAGACCGCGTCTGCTCGATGGATCCCGAAGAAGACGATGCCGCCGCTTGCGGGGACGCTTCGAGCCGTCCGGTCTCTTGCACATCAATCGCTGCCGGCGCGGGCCCCTCTCGATTGCGAACGTCGTCGGCATCGTCCCGTTGTTGGAGCTTGGCCATCTCCTGATTGCGGGCGGCGATGGAAGTGACGTCCGGTTCGGGAAGGTAATCCGGACGGTCCCGGTCGACGGCTCCCCGTTTCGGCTTGTCAAGCGGGGACTCCGGCGTGGGCGCTGAAGCTGCCAGGTTACTCCGCTGCCGTTCTGCCGACGGGACTGAGGCCTCTTCACGTGAGACCGGCTCGGGGGTCTCGACATCGAGCGGCAGCACCGCTTGCTGCAGCAGTCCCTCCATCGCTGCCAACTGCTGCTCCGGAAGTTCGGACGGTGCGTCCGGCAAAATGTCGAGATCTTTGAGAGGCCGTTGGCCGAGTTCGACCGGTTCGGGCCGCGGCAACGGTCCTTGATCCGGCTCGGTCAGTTCCCGGGTCCGATCGAACCGGGTGAGTTCCTCGTCCCGCGTATCGGGCAGTTCCTCCCAGACGGGCGTGTTGCCAGTGCTCAGTTCCTGCGTTGTCTGAGGGCTCTCGGAGATTGCTGACCGGATCTGGATGGGAACGGGGACGTCCTCGTTGAGGAACTCCAGCAGCCGCCCCCGATATTCGGGGATCATGGCAACGACGCCGCAACCCATCGAAACGTGCACGGCGAGCGAGAACAACAGGGCCTTGCTGGAGACCCGTTTCTCGCCCCATCGCGTCGCCAGCATGGTCAGGAAGTGGGCTCCGGCAAGAATGAATCCCAGACAGAGCGCCCCCCAGAAGAGCGGCTGCAGGATGGTCAGCAGCAGTTCGAACACTTGGTCGACAGGTGCCGCCGGATCGAAGTCCGCCAGGATCATGGCGAGGTTCCCTCCTGCAACCGGTTGGCAAGCTGGACCTGCGTGATTTTCTCCTGCTGGCACAGGTTGAGCACGTCCATGATCCGCTGGTACACGACCGCCCCGTCGCCCCGAACGATCACCGCCTGATCCGCATAGCGTGCCCGCGCGGTTCGCAAGAACTGCCGCAACTCATCCATGGTTTGCGTGCTTCGTTTGACGAACACCGTGCCGTCTCTGGTGACGTTGATGACGATTTCATCCGGCAACGCGGTCAGTGGCTGGGCGACCGAGACAGCCGGCAGATCGATCTCGTATTGCCGCTCCGCTTCGGTGAACTGGGTGCCCACCATAAAGAAGATCACCAACAGCAGCACGATATCAATCATCGGCGTGAGATTGAGCGAAGGTTCTTCCGGCTGATGAGTTTTGAGAGGCACGAGAGGGTTCCCCGGAGGCATCGGTCCGCTTGTGCGGATTATATCGATTCGAAGCAGCGAGCGTGAGACCGGCTTGCCTTACGCTCCCCAATCCGACCGTGGGGGAACACGCAGGAATCGCGGCATCTTCTGCCGAAGGGCATCGCACGGAACCCTGAAAAATTGGAATAATTGGACGAACCGGGAGCCAATGACCACAGCGGCTGTGAGAACTCATTCCCCGATCAACCGGGCAGGAAGCTGCAGACGATGCTGAAGACACGACACGGAGATTCGATACACCCGACCACGTCTATCGACACGTCAACCGAATTCCCAAGGAGGGTCCTCATGCCTCGCGCGCTTGCAGCAGTCCTGATTACAACGCTGGTCGTCGGCGTCCCGACGTCCACCTTCGCCCAGAGGAGAAGGTGCCGGGCCAATCGACCGGCACCTCAACGCTACTGTCCCCCGACGGAACACCGCCCCGTCCAGCCCGAGTCGGACCGTGACCAGCCGGCTCCCGCACCGTCGATCGACGACTCTCAACAGGCTCCCCAGCAGCCGGATGCCCCGTCGAACGACTTCCAACAGGTGAATCCCCCGCAACAGGCCCAGCCAACGTTTAATTCGTCGCAGCCGACGACCGCCGCAAGCTCGGCACAGTCGCTCGCGCCGAACTCGATCGGCGATTTCTTCGGTACCGGCCAGTCTCAGTTTACGATCCTCGGCAGTCCGTTCACGGGTCCGAATGCGGCGGCGTCCGGCGGCAACGTGGGGCGCCAGAAGCTCGGCGAGAACGTCAGTCCGATTCCGCGCGATCGCGTGTTCGTCAACTATTCGTTCTTCAATAATGTCCCGATCACGGCGACGGGAACTAACGTCAATCGGTTCACGCCCGGTTTTGAGAAGACGTTTCAGGACGGGAACATGTCCATTGAATTCCGTGCACCCTTCGCGTCCACGGCCGATTCAACATTCTTTGCCAACGGCAATGTCCAGCAGGATCAATTCGAGTGGGGCGACCTGACGATGTTCCTCAAGGCGCTGCTGTATAACAATGATGAGATCGCCCTCTCGGGCGGTGTGGGCTTCTCATTCCCCACTCACGACCCGTTCGTCGTGCTCGATTCGGGCGGACTCGCGCTCATCAAGGTCGACAACAACGCGATTCACGCCATGCCGTTTCTCGCCGCCCTGTGGACGCCGAACGACCAGTTGTTCGTCCAGACATACGCCCAGTTCGACACCGACCTGAACGGAAACACCGTGTACGTTGACAACGGTGGCGGACCGTTCAACGCCGGACGGATCCAGGACCAGACGTACGGGTTCTTCAGCCTCATCGCCGGCTATTGGGTCTATCAGAATCCCTGTGGAAGAATTCAGGGAATCGCGCCGGTCGTCGAGGTCCACTTCAACCGCTCGTTGAGTAACGCCGACGCCGTCTCCCAAGGAGGCACGGGAGTCTCCGGTGGTGACGACACTCTCAGCGTCACGAACGCGACTGTGGGCGTGAACGTGTTCCTCCACGACAACCTGCAGATGCAAGCCGGTTATGGATTTCCGCTGGCCGGTGCCGATGACCAATTCGATGGGGAGTTCCGAATTTCGTTGAACTGGCTGTTTGGCAAAAGCGGAAACTTGTACAGCAACCGCTGAGACAAACGCCGATTGATTCAGGTCCTTTTGACGATGGACATCCCAGAGCCGCCGGACTTTTCCGGCGGCTCTGTTTTTTTGCGTACTCCGTGCCAGAGTTGCCTCAACCTCTTGCAGAGGGGCGATTTCAGGATTTGCGTCGTCCCGGGAAATATCCGGGAAGAACGACAACCGCCCCACGTTAGCTTTGGTGTAAGACGGGAGACGCCTCCCCGCGAATCAAAAAAACATCCTGCACCAGGAGCTGACTCATGACCCGCCTGTTTTCGCTCAAAAAGATCGTTTTCGCTGCTGTCGCTGTCGCCGGACTAAGCTTCGCCGCCGGTTCCGCTGACGCCGGCCACTACGGCTGTGACTATGGCTACGGTTACAACGATTACTACGTCCAGCGGATCGTGACTTACGATTACGACCGTATTGCCGACTACCACGACCACACCCGATACACCGATTGTGGCGTACCTTACCAGGTGCGCGTGCTGCACACCCGGACGGTCGCCGTCCCTGTGGTCAGCTACGTCAGGGTCGCCTACTGAGATGGCACGGGATTCGATCAGCCGATCGGGAGCGCGGATCAGGGCCATTGATCCGTCCCGTCGGCTTGATCTTGGCCGGTCGATGCCACAGACTTCTGGCATGGCCACCAGCACCACACAAACCGACCGGCAACTTGTCTCCGTCATCGCTGTCCGCAACGAATCGGCGCAGCATTGGAGCGAGGCCGAACGAGCGTACGAACAACTCTACTCGGATCACGCGCGGATGTTGCTCGCATTTCTGTCATCACGGGTCAAGCGAAGTGAACTCGACGATGTTCACCAGGAGATCTGGTCGCGTGTCTGGCAGCATCTGCCCACACATTTCGATGGCAACAACTTTCGGGCATGGCTGTTTCGCATTGCCCGCAATTTCATCATTCAATCGAGCCGGCGGCGGCGGCCCGACCTGGCCGAAGACCTGCGAATGGTCACCGCCAACGACGACCCTCCGGAGAGCCGGCTCGCCGAGCATGAACGCATGGAAATCCTTTCGCGCTGTCTCAGCCGCCTGCAGGAGCAACTTGCCGACCTGGTCCGCTCCCGGCTAAGTGGCGAACCCTACGACGACATCTGTACGCGGCTGGGACTCCCCCCCGCCCGGGCTCACAAACTGTTTCATACGGCAAAAACACAATTAACCAGTTGCGTGCAACGGCACGGTCTGGGCCAGACCCCCTGACGGTTCCTGTCATCACGTGAGGGACGCACTTCGCCGACCTCGTTTCCCGGATTTTCAACACGTCGGATACGTGGACCACGGAATCGCTTACTGTCTCCGTGAGCGATCGCCTCAGAGAGTTGAGAACCGCAATGAGCCTGTTTGCCATGGAAATCCCGGAGACGCACACCGAGCTGGTCGACTGGCTCGAACACCACTTGGTCGGGCTCGACCTGGCCGCCCTTGTGGCCGAACTGGCTGCCGTCCATGCCAGCGTCGGCCCCACAAACGCCGACCATTCGACGGGTGAGCCTGATGCCACCTCAGCGGTGAGCGTGCTGGGCGGACACATTCCCGAAGTCATGGACGGCGGGCTAACCGTCCTGGAGACGCAGCAGGTTCGTGCGCTCCTCCAACATCCCCGTTCTCTGCTGGAACTGCAGGAATTGGTGCTCACCTCTGGCGGGGCACACTGGGACAAGCGGATGGAGGAGACCGCCAGCGACGAGTTTCAGCGCATCGCCGACACCGGTTGGCGACGCATGAAACTCACCATCGCTCCCCCGGTGGGGCTCTCCGAAGGCAACGGCCAGATTTCGTCCGCCGCAGCAGACACCGTCTCAGGCGACGCACCCACCGAGGTCGCCCCGCCAACATTGCGGCTGAGCGAAGCTCGCGAGCAACGAGCCGCGGCGGCACCGGCCCGCTCCGTCGGGCCGGCCGTGCTGGCGACCGCAGCCATGTTCCTGTTGGGAGCATTCGGCTTGCAACAAGCCGGCATGATCTCACTCAATCTCGACCAGGGGCAGCCGCTCGCCCATAATCCGCCCGATGTGCCGACTCCGGCGGACCCCACGCCGGCCACTCCGGCGCCGCAATCTGGCTGGGGATGGGACCGCCCCGGAGCGATCCCCAACGACGTCGCACCGAACGCCTATCTGACAACGCTGGCGCACGGTGCCGATGAATGGTTCAACAAACGCCCGACCGATCCGGAAGGCGTGAAGAAGCGGATCAGCGACTTCCGCAAGGGTTGCTCAACATTGATCGCCTCCTCCCACGAGCCGCTCGCCGAGGAAGACCGCACCTGGCTCGTCGACAAATGCAAGAAATGGCGCGACAAGCTCGACGAGCATCTCGCCGCGCTGGACGCAGGCGAGGTCCCGCTCACTGTCCGTGCAGCCGCCGATGAGACGGTCACCAAGCTGATCAAAGCCATGCGAGCCCGGGCCGACGGTCTCGCCTGACGATCGGCTCGTCAATCACTGTCGCCCGTGCTGCGTGGTGCCCCAGCGAAGTCTTGGAGAACGCGGCTGGCAGCAATGACGAATGTCGAAGCCAGAATGACGAAGGAAATCCGAACCCAGAAATCCGAATCGGCAAGGTACACTCCGGGTTGTACGACCGGCCTGTCGTGACGATTTCGTGAGTCAGCCGAAATTGTTGAGGCGCGCGGTTCCAGACGATTCGTGCTTCGGAATTCGCGTTTCCTTCGCCATTCAACCTTCGTCATTCGACATTGGCATGCACGACTCCTTCGTTCCCAAACGGGAACGGGACCAAATCTCGGGTCCCCTCACATGATCACCGAGCCGGGACACAGCGACTGCATCATCCACTGGTCGATTTCCGCACCGAGGCTGAGCGGGTCGGCGTCATCAAAGTCGCCCACGCGGGTTGTCACATCGAAGCCCGCCGTTGCCAGCAGACGTGCCGAGCGGATTGCTGCCGCGGGGCGATCGTCCGACCATCCACGGATGTATCCGAGCCACACCGGCTTGTCCACGTATTGGCCCCACCACTCGAATCGGTTGTCGGCGGTCCATTCGCCGCCCAGACAGGCGGCTCCGGCGAACCACTCCGGACGACGCAGCAGCATGCGCAAGGCCAATGTCGCCCCCTGCCCCATGCCGGCGACCACGACGCGGTCCAGATGGATGTTCACCCGCTCGACGGCGTGCTGCAATCCGACCGCCAATTCGTCTTCCAGCAGGTTGAGATAGTTGTCGGCGAAAGACCAACGCCGCTGACGGGGCAGTCCGTTGGTCACGGGCAATGGGCCTCGCAGCGACAAGCCGGCATAGTTTCGACCGCTAATGAGCGGCAGCACACGGAGCACCTCCTGCTCATCCCCGCCTTCGTCATGGAACCAGACGACAAGCGGATACGCGTACCCCGATTCGTAAAACCGGGGGACATGCACGGCACAGTGCACAGCCGGATCGCCACAGTCGAGAGTCTTCCCGTCGCTGCTCTCCCAGGATGCGTCGTGAGATGACAGGACGTGCGTCGCCGTTCCCGGATCGACGTCGACGCCAAGTCCTTTGGCGGAACTGCCTGCTGACTCCCTCCGACTGGCCATGGTCACGCTCCCTTGTCTGTCTTCAAGCTGTTCTGCGTTGCGCTGTTCTGTCTTCTCGCTGCTTTATCGTCGCGCTGCTCAGTCCTCAAAACCACCGTCAACGACGGCACCAGTTGATGAACGTTCAACGAACCGACACGGAGTAGGACACCCGCATCAGTTCCTGCATCGGGAACAGTTTCCCCGGACAAGCGGTCGCCTTAACGTCTCCGTGCCGGACCACCTGCTTCGACGGGATGCCATACTCCGCCGTGAGCGTCGCGACCAGCCGCTTGAGGGACGTCAACTGCGCCGCCGTGGGCGGCCGCTTTTCGAAGTTGCCAACCAGACAGACGCCGATACCCTGTTGATTGTAGGCACCAATCCCCGCATGGGCACCGGCAAGTTGCTCTCTCCAGCGAAATGTCGGCTCGATTTCCCCGTCCTCCATGCCGCGCCCGTTGCCAATCACAAAATGGTAACCAATGCCCCGCCAAGGGGTTCCGGAAGCATCCCGTCGCTGCACGTGAGTCCGATGAATGCTCTCGACACTCCCGGCATCCGTTGCCGTATGATGGATGACCACATAGGCCCATTCCCGTGCTGCCACACGCGGCTTCCAGGGAGCACGGCTCCAGTCGACCGCCGTCACAGGAACAGCCGTCACCGGAACCGATGACGACGATGGCCCTTTCGCTCCAATCGCGGAAGCAGCCCCCGTTCGCCCGACGGCGTTCGGCGGCGGACTGCCGACCGGTTCGGGAGACACCGTCTGGCGACTGCACCCCGCGGCGAAAAACCCCACGCAACCGGCAGAGAACAGCGCAGCCGCCGCAATCCGACCACTCCCCAAGGTCACGCGATCGCCTCCCGGACTGTGCAGTAATCCGCGCAGCATTCCGCCCATTCGATGGAGCTCCCTCGGACCCGCTGCCCGCCGATCAACCAGCGCGGCACTCTACCCGCGCGGCTCATCCCTGTCAACGAGGGTCGATCCAACAAACGGGGCAAACGACTTGTTGAACTTGGGGCGTCGCACCGACGTCGGCCATCCCCGTTGATTCCGGGCTAACTCCAATCCACGATTCCTGTTAGCCCGGAATCAACGCTGACGGCAACCCACCGATAATCCCCCCATCGTGAAAAACACGGTCGCCCTGGAACATGGCGGTCCAACCGCAACACCCCCTATGATGACGCTGCCGACGCGGCTGAACTCCTCTGCATGCCGCCTCCCCCGTTCGACAGACGAAAAGCCCCGCTCATGGACGTCATCCCGGTCCTCGATTTGATGGGCGGACAGGTCGTGCGCGGCATCGCCGGTCGCCGCGAGACGTATGAGCCGCTTAAGAGCCGCCTCGTCGGTTCCGCCTCTCCCATTGAGGTGGCCCGTGCGTTCCGTCACACGTTGGGACTCAACCGTCTGTATGTCGCCGATCTCGATGCCATTATGATTGACTCGCCACAGTGGTCCCTGCTGGACACACTGGCGGATGACCGATTCGAGCTCCTCGTGGACGCCGGGATCCGGGAAACAACGCGAGCCGAACGCCTGCTCACCGGCGGCGTTTCGCAAGTCATTGCCGCACTCGAAACCCTTCCCGGTCCGCAAGGATTGAGCGAACTCCTGCAGCGGGTCGGACCGGAGCACGTCGTGTTCAGCCTCGACTTGATGAAAGGACAGCCTCTCGGCCGCCTGTCCGCCTGGGAGACGGATGATGCGCTGACCATCGCCGATCGTGCCATTGGACTCGGCGCGACTTCGTTGATTGTCCTCGATCTTGCGTCCGTCGGTGTGGACAGCGGCGTGCCGACACACGCTTTGTGCCGGCAACTCCACCGCGCTCACCCCCGACTGACGCTCATCAGCGGCGGCGGCATCCGCGAACGATCCGACCTCGTCGAACTGAGTAAGTCCGGAGCCAACGGCGCCCTCGTCGCCACCGCCCTCCACGACGGTCGCATCGGCCCGGAAGACATCGCCAACGTGAAGCGGTGAAAAAGTGACGCAGTGAACCGAATCGACGCCGTGCGCCAACACCGGGAGGGCGAGGCTCCCGGAAAAATGGGCCCTCAGTTTTCGCATTGGCGATCGGTCACGACCCGAAAAACAGCCAGTCGGTCTGTTGTTCGTGAACCAGATTGTTGAACACGGTCACCGGTTCAATCCGAACGTCTCGGAACACGTCCCGCATGGCATCGGCGAACGGCGAACTCTCTGCATAAGACCAGACGCCGAGAATCCCGCCTTCGGCGAGATGCTGTTGCGCCAGCTTCAATCTGTCGGCCGTGTAGAAGTTGCTGTTGGCCGTGCCCAGATTTTCGTCGGGCGAATGGTCCACATCGATCAGAATCAGGTCAAATGTCTGCTGCGGCGGACTGGCCAGTCGCCGATAGATGTCTCCCTGAACAACGCGCAGCCGATCGTCTGCGTTTAGCGATTCCGACAACGGGACCAGTCCCTGCTCCAGCCAGCCGATCACCTGCGGAAGAAATTCGACAACCTCGCAGGTCGCGACGCGATCAGATTCCAACGCCGCACGGGCGGTGTAACCGAGGCCCAGTCCACCGACCAGAACCCGCAGATCGGATCCGGGATGCCTCTGCACGGCGATTTCCGACAGTGCCCGCTCAGACGCCGTTAAGTAGCTGCTCATCAGGAACTCGTGGTTGAGCGTGACTTCCGTGACCATCGTCCCGGGTTCGCACAACAACTCGCGGCAACGCAAACACAGGATGCCCAGCTCGGTCTGTTCGTAGGCGAGAATCTCGAAGCGGGGAATATTCACAGCAGAGCCGATCCGGGATGCGCAGCCCGGCGCGCTGACAGAGACGTTACTGCTTCGCGCCCAGGGCGACTGCGTCCGCCCACTCTACGAACAACACACCCGTTTGGGAACATGCCTCGCCCAATCTGATACACTGCGTCCGCGGACCCCAAGAGGGTGCCGGCATTCGGCCTCCCACATGGTGTGGAGATGCCCGCACGGATCAACGCCTATCCAGAAACAACTCAGCACATGTCTCCACGAGATCCATTCGGCAGGCAACGAGGCGGTCCCTTCAGGGCGGGAGACATACCCTGGGATGAGGCCCGGCGGGGGATTCGGGGCGTTCTGGTCGGGTTGCCGATCTTCGCCGTCCTGATGGCGGGATGGACGAGCTTTTATCGAATCGAAGCCAGTGACGAGGGGGTCGTGCTCCGGTTTGGTCAGGAATGGGAAACGGTGCAGCCGGGGCTGCACGTCAAGCTGCCGTGGCCGATCGACACGGTCTACGAGGTTCCTGTCCAGCGAATCCAAACCCTGGAGTTCGGGTTTGAAACCGAGCGGGCAGGCCGCGTGACGCAGTACGCCCCCAAGAGCGAAGAGCAAATGGAGGTTGCCGAAATGTTGACCGGCGATCTGAACCTGGGACACGTCGAATGGATCGTGCAATATCGCGTGCAGGACCCGCTCGACTACCTGTTTCAGATCGGCAGCACCGAACCGGCTGGCATCACCAGCTTGCCGGACGGGGCAGTTGCCAACGTCAACCCGGCTGTCCCCGATGTCATCAGCGACGTTTCGGAGTCCGTCATGCGAAAACTGGTGGGCGATTCGAGCATCGATTTTGTATTGACCATCGGGCGGGAACAACTCGCCGAGCAGGCCCAAGTGTTGATTCAGGAGGAACTCGACAGCTTTGATGCCGGCGTGGATGTCATCACCGTTAAGCTGCAAACGACCTCGCCTCCCACGGAAGCTGTTCAGGATGCTTTCCAGGAGGTCAACCGGGCGCGGCAGAAAAAGGAACGTGTCGTCAACGATGCCCTGGGCGAACGCAACAGCATCATCCCTGCCGCGCGCGGAGCCAAGGACCAGGCGATCGCGGAGGCGGAGGGCTTTCAAAACCGCATCATTCTGGAAACCACCGGTGAAATCAACGCCTTTTTGGCTCAGCTGACCGAGTACGAAAAGGCCCCGGACGTCACCCGCAAGCGGCTGTACCTGGAGGCGATGGAAGAGGTGCTCACCCGGGCGGGTGACAAGATCATCATCGACGATTCCGTGCGCGGCCTCGTGCCGCTCCTCGATCTGAATCCGAAGAATCCGAAGAATCCGAAGACTCCAAAGACTTCGAAGACTTCAGGGTTCCCCCTGAACCGAGGAGGGCAGCCATGATGTCCAGGATCGCAGTGCTGTTTCTCCTCACCGTTGGCATTGCCGCGATTTTCGTGTCCTCCAGTGCGTACACTGTCGAGGAAGGGCAACAAGTGATCGTGACTCAGTTCGGCAGACCGGTCGAAGCCGTTCCTGACGCCGGCCTTCACTTCAAGACGCCGTTCGTCCAGGAGGCGCATCACCTCGAAAAGCGTCTACTGCCTTGGGACGGGGCGCCGGAAAGCATGCAAACCAAAGACAAGAAACGCATCGACATCGACGTCTGGGCTCGCTGGCGGATCATCGACGCGATGACCTTCTTCGTCAAAGTTCGCACCGAGCAGCGGGGACAAAAGATCCTCGATGACCTGGTCGATTCGGTCGTCCGCGATGTGGTCGCCCGCCACAACCTGATCGACGTGGTCCGCAAGTCGAACGATGAACTCATCTACGAAACCGAAGAACTGGAGCGCACAGCCGCCGACAAGGTCTTCGGACGGGGACGCGACGAGGTCGAAGAGGAAATCCTCGCCGGAGTCGACCTGGAAGAGTACGGCATGCAACTGGTCCGAGTTCGGTTCAAGCGGGTGAACTACGTCGCTTCCGTCCGGGCAACGGTCTACGACCGCATGATCTCTGAGCGGTCGCGAATCGCCCGGCTCTACGACTCCGAGGCGCAGCAGGAAAAGAACCGCATCGTCGGCCAGACCCAGAAAGAGCTCGACCAGATCGAAGGAGAGATGGAGCAACGCTCGGCAGAGATCCGCGGAGAAGCGAAGGCGACGGTCATTCAGTTGACTGCCGAAGCCTACGGACGGTCGCCCGAGTTCTACGAGTTTCTCCGTCGCCTGGAGGTTTTCAAGAAAGCTCTCGGCCAAAACACTCGCCTCATTCTCTCCACCGACAGCGACCTGCTGCGGATGCTCAAGGAACCAGGCTCGGCGTTTCCTGGCCCGGCTGAGACCTCGAACACCACACGGACACCAAACGCCACACGCACGGAGCCGGCACCATGATCGACGGACACTGTCGAACGTCGACTTGACTCGTTCCGCCGCGCACTTCCCTTGTTCCCAAGCTCCGGCTTAGGAACACCTGTCCCGCGAAGCTCTGCTTTGCTATGAGCGAAACGGAGTTTCGCGAAAGTGCGTTCCCAAACGGAGTTTGGGAACGAGGTCGAACCAGAGTTTCAGTCGTTACCGGTCTGGCTGTCGAAGTTTGTGTGACGCAGATTCTTTACGCCGAAGGCGTTCAACATCACAGCCCAGGGTCGCGAACGAAGTGAGCGCACCCTGGGGGGACCAACGAATCAATCCACAACCCTGAAAGGGTTGAACAGTCGCCGATTCATCGGGAAACACCGAGCGTTCGTATTGTGGAACCCTTTCAGGGTTCGAGTCGCTGCTGTCCCCATTTCCCCAGGGTGGCGCGGCTGCGCCGCTGACCCTGGGCTGCGTTGGGAAACGCCTTCGGCGTATTCGCGTTCCGGAAATTCATCGTCGTTGTCTGAACCGGGAACGACGGAGTTTCGGAACGAGGTCGCCTCGAAGACAGGCAACAGCCAGGAAATGCCAACGTGTCCTCCGCGAAACCTCCGCGTGCTCGGCGACTCCGCGGTGAGTGGATTCCTCGGTCGCCGGCAGATTTGACAAGCACACTGAAAAGATCTCACGGACATGGGAAGTTTGACGTTCGATTGTTTTGATCCGGAACAGGCGGCGCGGTCGATTGCCGCCGCCACGGAAGTTGCGGACCGCCAGGTGCGGACCGCCATCGAGCTGTTGGAGGACGGCAACACGTTGCCGTTCATCGCGCGGTATCGCAAGGAGGCGACCGGCGGACTGGATGAAACCGTGTTGCGGTCCATCGAGGATGCGCTGGCCCGGGCGCACGATTTGGCGCGACGCAAGACCACGATTCTGCGAACGATCGACGAGCAGGGAATGCTCGCTCCGGAGCTGCGGCGGCGGATCGAGCAATGCCAGGACAAGCAGGTGCTGGAGGATTTGTACCTGCCGTTCAAGCCCAAACGGCGGACGCGGGCCGCAACGGCTCGTGAGCGGGGCTTGCAGCCGTTGGCGGATGTGCTCCTGCAACAGAAGGCGCTGGGCCGGCCCCGGTCCGAGGTGGTACGGCCCTTCGTCGATCCGGAAAAGGACGTGCCGGATGAACACTCGGCGCTGCAGGGCGCGTGCGACATCGTGGCCGAGCAATGGTCTGAAGACATCCACACGCGACGTTGGTTGAACGAGCAGGCAAGCAAGTACGGCCGCGTCCGCTCGAAGCTCAAACGAGGCAAGAAAGAGGAGGCCGCCAAGTTTGAGACGTACTTCGACCACCAGGAGCCGGTGAAGCGGGTTCCTTCGCATCGCCTGTTAGCCATGAAGCGCGGCGAGGCGGACGGGCTGCTGAAAGTGGGAATCGCACTGGATGACGACGACGTGCTTCGCAAGCTCAAACAGCGTTTGGTCTCCAGCAGCCAGTTCGAGTTCCACCAGGAGATGCTGAAGACGGCCGAGGACTGCTACCAACGCCTGCTGCTGCCGGCGACCGAGTCGGCCATTCTTCAAGAACTCAAGGAACGCGCGGACGAGGAAGCGATCCTCGTTTTCGTCCAAAACATCCGCGAACTGCTGCTGGCCGCACCGGCCGGCCCGCGCGTCACCATGGGCATCGACCCGGGGTTTCGCACGGGATGCAAGGTCGCTGTGGTCGACAGCACGGGCAAGTTCCTGGAGAGCTGCACCATCTTCCCCACGCCGCCCCGCAGCGACATCGCCGCCGCAACAGCGACGCTACGGGACCTGATCGACCGCCACGAGGTCCAACTCATCGCCATCGGCAACGGCACGGCCTCCCGAGAGACGGATGCGTTCGTCAGCCAACTGCTGCAGGAATTGGACATGGCGAACGGTCGCGGCGCTGCACCCGTCAAGGTGATGGTCAGCGAGTCGGGAGCGTCGATTTATTCCGCGAGTGAACTGGCTGCCCGCGAGTACCCCGACCTGGACCTCACCGTCCGGGGCGCGATCAGCATCGCCCATCGGCTCCAGGACCCGCTGGCCGAGTTGGTCAAGCTCGACCCCAAGTCGATCGGCGTCGGCCAGTACCAGCATGACGTCAACCAGACCCAACTTCGACGCGGCCTGGAACGCGAAGTGCAGTCGTGTGTCAACGCGGTCGGCGTCGATCTCAACATGGCGAGCAGCGCGCTGCTTGCGCATATCGCGGGAGTTGGCCCCAAACTGGCCGAACGGATCGTCGAACATCGTGATGCCAACGGGCCGTTCGACTCCCGCCAGCGATTGCTCGACGTGCCCAAACTGGGCCGCAAGGCGTTTGAACAGGCCGCCGGGTTCCTGCGGATTCGTGACGGGCGACAGCCGCTGGATAATTCGGCCGTCCACCCGGAGAGCTATCGCGTGGTCAAGAAGATGGCGGCCCAACTGGAGGTTACCACCGGCCAATTGGTGGGCAATGCGAATTTGGCAGCCAAGCTCAACGCCCGGGACTTCGTCGATGAACAATGCGGCCTGCCGACGGTCGAAGACATCCTCGCGGAACTGGCCAAGCCGGGCCGCGATCCGCGCAGCGACTTCAAAGTGGCCCGCTTCGCCGAGGGCGTCAACGATCTGCAGGACCTGACGGCGGGGATGGTTCTGGAAGGAGTGGTCACCAACGTCACCAAGTTCGGTGCGTTCGTCGATGTGGGCGTGCATCAGGACGGGCTGGTCCACATCTCGGAACTGGCCAACGAGTACGTGCAGTCCCCCAGCGATGTCGTCTCCGTCGGCGACGTGTTGCAGGTCAAAGTGCTGGAGGTCGACCAGCCGCGACGCCGCATCGCCCTCTCCCGAAAACAGGCGTGACGAGGAGCGTGGCTGGGGCGCAATTGAAACAACGAAAACCGTCCTCGTTCCGAGAACTGGGGCCGTGGGCGCAGTCCGTTGGCTGTCCACAGCCCCAGAGTTCCGAGCAGGTGCCCGATCATCGATTTCTGATCGCCCCACGCACCCTCACCACCGAGCGGACGCGCCCAGACGGGTCCAAGGTCCTCTCCGCCGCGCTCCTCGCCGAAGTAACCTGCTACACTTGGCGGTTTCGTCAGCGGCGGAAAGCCTCGGCCGTTTTCCGATGATCCTTCGTCTGAGATCATCCGGTCGCAGCGTGTTCATGCCCGTGTTCATGCCCATTGGGAAACTCATCATGTGGAATCGGTGCATCCTTGTGTTGGTCGTCACGACTTCGCTGAACCTGACGGCGTCCGCGGACCCGCTGGTTTACGAAGGGGGCACCGGCCCGGGGTCAGGAAAGCACATTGTCTTTCTGGCGGGCGATCACGAGTACCGGTCTGAGGAAACACTCCCCGCGCTGGCGCGCATTCTTGCCGTGCATCACGGCTTCAAATGCACGGTGCTGTTTACCGTCGACCCGGAGACTGGCGAAATTGATCCGGCCAGCGACCACATGCCGGGCACGCAGATTCTGGAAACCGCCGATCTGGCGGTCGTATTCCTGCGGTTCAAGAACCTGCCGGTAGAGCAGATGCAGCCGATCGACGACTACCTCGACCGGGCCGGGCCGGTCGTCGCTCTGCGGACGGCGACGCACGCCTTCAAGATCCCGACCGATTCCCCCTTCGCCCGCTACGACTACGCGTACAAGGGGGCCAAGTACGACAACGGGTTTGGCCGGCAGGTGCTGGGCGAAAGCTGGGCCGGGCACTACGGCAAGAACCACGTGATGAGCACGCGGCTGGACGTCGTGCCGGAGGCCCGTTCCCATCCGATCCTGCGCGGCGTGACCCGGCCCTGGGTTCAGGCGGGCGGGTACTGGACCGCCCCGACCGAAGACTGCACGGTGCTGGCGCTCGCCCAACCTCTCGACGGAATGACGTCCGACGCGCCGGCTGCCCCGGACAAGTCGCCCTGCCCCGGAGCGTGGGTTCGCCATTACTCGGGCACCAACGGTAGCACGGGGCGTGTGTTCACGACCACCTATGGGGCGTCGGAAGACATCGTCAACCTCGATTTCCGCCGCATGCTGATCAACGCCTGCCTGTGGGCTAGTGGCGTTGAGGAGGCGATCACGCCCGACCTGAACGTCGACTTCGTCGGTGCGTTTCAGCCCGCGACGTTTCGGTTCGGCGGACATCGCCGCGGCGTGAGGCCGGCGGATCTGGCGGACCTCAACTCACCCATCATGTCCACGACGAAACCGATCGTGGCACCGCCGAAGTAGCAAACGAACCAAATGGAATCCGGATTCCGAAATCGCAATTCGCCGCCGAGCTTGCTCGCCGCGCAGCCGCCAGGATGCGTTCGACGCGCGCGGAGCAAGCTCCGCTGCTAATATCGGTTTTGGGGATACAGTTCGCGGACGGACCGCTCGCGTTCAGTCGAGCTTTTTGACGCGGATGTTCTTGAAGGAGACGGTGCTGCCGGGATCGTGAGCCTGCAAGCAAAACGTCCCTTCGCTGAGATAGCGTTGGTAGTCTTCCGGATCAAACGGCTTGAGCGGGCGCTGGTGGTAGTCGACCACGATGATATCGTCCAGTTCGACGCGAATATGGTCGTCTTTAACGGTGATTGTCTGGGTCCACCACTGGCCATCGTCAATGTACTTCTGCATGACGTTGACGACGCTCCACAAGCTGCCGCTGCGAATGGGATCGCCGTGCGAGTTGTTGACCTGAGACTCGTAGCCTTGTTTGGGCCAGCCGCCTTCCTGGTACTTCGTATGGAAGTAGATGCCGCTGTTGCTGTTCGGTTCGGTCTTGCAGTCGACCTTGAGGACGAAGTTCTTAAAGGGTGCCAGATCACCCACGTAGTACAGATGGCTGCGCGGCCCGTTGGCGATGATCATGCCGTCCTTGATCGACCAGGAGTCGGGCCGTTCGCTGATCTTCCAGTTGTTGAAGGTCTTGCCGTCCCAAAGGGACACGAACCCTTCTTCAACATCGCCGGCGAACAGCGTGGATGTCAGACAGAACGTCAGCAGCAGAGCAGTCGAACGAAGCAGCATCAGGGCACCTCTTGAAGTCGTCATCGGGAAATTCGCAGCAATCGCCGCGATGGGGCGATCGAATTCCATCATAGCGCAGTCTCACGCCGCTCGCCAGCAACGAAGCGGGGGGTGATGAGAGCCGGGTGCATCCGCTCTCTGGTGGGGGTGGCTGGGGCGATCTGAAATCGATGAATGGTAGACGGATTGGAACTCTGGGGCTGTGGACGGCGAACGAACCGCGTCACGGCCCCAGTCTTCGGTCGGCGGACACGTTTCCGTCGCTTCGACAGCACTCCAGACACCCTGCCGCTTGGAGTCCGTCACCCCACGGTCCGATGCGAACGACCCCGCAATCGTCCGACGGCAAAGCCGGCGGCCTGGGACGCCGGCATGGGGCGACGGATACCGCCGGCGGCAGACCCTGATGGCCGGGATGTCGGAATGCCGGTCCCCCACTCTCTGTTGGCGGGAATTCGTGCAGACGGTCCCGCACCAAACCGATAAATAATGAAGACAGGCGAACCGGATCTTTCGTGTTGACCGGCAGAGCAGGCATGACCAATCGCATCCCTCACAATCTGACAGCCATCGCCGTGCTGTTGCACGCTGTGCTGGGATGCTGCTCGCACGCCTGTGAGTATCGATACGCAGACGGCATGCCGCATAGAACAGCCATTGGCGATGCTTGCGCGGGACGACATTGTCATCACGGCCAGCTCGCTGATCGTGGGCAATCACAGCAGCACGACGGCCATGACCAGCAGGGCGATCACGAACCCTGCCATGAGCAACGCTGCCATTTCTTTTCGACCGCCGAGACCGATCTGAAGCTCGATTTCTCGCCGGCGATGTGCCTGCCGATTCCCGGCGATGCCATCGGTTCGTTGGCCCCGTCTGGCGACATCGCCAGGGGCAACAATTGGCGAGACCGAAACTCTCCCGGTGAGTCCCTGCGCACACAGACGCAGGTGCGGCTCCTGTAAAAGTGCGCGGGCGAAGTTCGTCGCCCGAGACGGATGCGCGTCGAGCGGTGTCTCGCTCCCCGATGCATGCCGGCCGTTTGGCAACAACAGACGCGCTCCGTGAGTCCGGATGATTCCGCCGCGAGAGGACGAGCGCCGAAGCTTGCAGAGGGGGGCACGCCAACGGCGCTGTTTCTGCCGAACCAGCCCTGCAGAGCCGCCGGCCTTTCTGGCGGTTCCTGCCGACTCGAAGCCCCTGTTGACGGCCAACGGCAACTCGGATCGCGATGAAATCTTCCCCGACCACATTCCCATACCCCTGTAACGCCAGCCACACAGAGCCCGCGTCGAGTGGTTGACGCGGAGTACCAAAGACTGCCTGTCCCAGCCCGTTTGCCGAGTGGGCTGTGGTTGGACATAACCTTTCTCGGCACTGAAAAGGACTTCAGACCCATGACACGGACCCTCTTGGCTCACACACTCGTTTTGATGCTGGTGGCCGGATCAGTTTTCAGCGTCGCTCAGACCGCCACCGCGGCCGATTTCAGCCCGGGACAGCAGGCCGTCGAAACCGCAGCCCGCCAGAACCAGTACGCGTTCATCATGTTCTACCGGGCCAATGATACCGCCACACAGGGCATGCATCGGACCCTGAAGTCAGCGCTCTCGCAGCGACAGGATGCGGCGATCATTCCGGTCCAAGTCGGCGATGCGGCCGAACAGGGATTGGTTGCGCGGTTCGACGCCAGCCGGACTCCCATGCCCGCCATCGTGGCCCTCGCGCCCAATGGGGCGGTCACCGGCGTCTTCCCGCGACGTGTCTCTTCCGCGCACCTCACTGCCGCCATCACCAGCTCCGGCCAGGCGGAATGCCTCAAGGCTCTGCAGGACAAAAAGATCGTGCTGTTGTGCGTGCAGCCGGAAGGCAACAGCCTGGTTCCCGAGGGAGTCCAGCAGTTTCAGGCGGACGAATTGTACAAAGACCGGACCGAGGTCGTAAATGTGCAGGCTAACGATCCGGCCGAGGCCCGTTTTCTCCAGCAACTCCAATTGCGGACGGACCAGCCGACGACGGTGACGGCCTTCATGGCACCGCCGGGAGTCATGCTGGGCACCTTCGATGCCAACGTGACCCATGACGTGCTGGCGCAAAAGCTGGCCGCCGCCGGCAAGTGCTGCGACGACCCGAACTGCAAGCACCGTAAAGCCGCTCGCAAGAGCCAACCGACACGGCGCTGAACAGGACTGAGCGTCCACCCGATCCTCGCTTCGCCGGTTTCGCCCCACATTTCAAATGTGCGGCGAAACCAAGCAGGCGGCCCAACGCAACGAATTCATCACCTCCTTCAACGACCCAGGAACGGAACCCATGAACCTTCGATCGCTTATCTGGAAAGAACTCTGGCAGCGGCCAACGCCCATGCTGACCAGTCTGCTCGCCGTCACCCTCGGCGTCACGGCTCTCGTGGCCATACAGAATATCACGGTCTATTCCGAACAGAAGATCGCCGGCGAGATGGACTCGCTCGGTGCCAACGTGCTCGTCCTCCCGCCGACCGTCACCCTGCAGGACTACTACGGTGCCGACATGCACGGCCAGACGATGCCCGAAGAGTACGTCACACAGCTCGCCCTGGCCCGCATGCCCGGCGTGCAGAACCTGGCCCCCAAGCTATGTGTCGAGGCGTCGGTCGACACGATTCCCGTCACGCTGGCCGGTATCCTGCCGCGCTCCGAATTCGAAGCCAAGTCTGCCTGGCAGGGACTCAACATGCTGGCCAGCCCGGTCGGCAGCGACCGCGGTTGCTGCCCGACGGCCACGTCGGTCGGAGGCGACGACGATCCGAATTCGCTGGCGACGACACGAACGGTGCAGGATCTGGGCGACCACGAGTTGATTCTCGGCACCGACATCGCCTCACAACTTGGCGCGGACGTCGGCGACGAACTGAGCCTGCTGGGAGAAGATTTCCAAGTGCTGACCGTGCTGCCGGCGACAGGCACGATCGACGACGGGCGGCTGTTCGCGCACTTGCACACCGTGCAACGGCTGTCCGGAGCCGGTCCGGTTGTGAATGTCATCGAAATCATGGCCTGTTGTGAAGACGCCGCCGGAGATCTGATCTCTGATCTCTCCGCCGAGTTGCCCGAGACCCGCATCGTGACGATCGCTCAGGTCATCGAGACCCAGGTGGCGGTTAACGGACTGATGTCGCGGCTGTCCTGGGTGTTCTTCGGGATTCTGCTGCTCGTCGGCGGGGCGAGCATCGCCAGCGTGATGTACGCCAACGTGGCCGAGCGGCGGCAGGAAATCGGGACAATGATGGCGCTGGGTGCCAGCCGCCAGTTTGTGACGCGGATGTTCCTCGGCAAAGCGACGCTGCTCGGTGTAACCGGGGGGGCCGGCGGCTTTGTGATCGGAACGATTCTCGCCGCCCTTCTGGGGCCGCATCTACTCGGCGTGAGCGTCGAGCCGATGCCGCAATTGTTCGCCATCGGGATCGCCACCGCGACCCTTGTGGCCGTCGCCGCCAGCTACCTGCCTGCCCGAAGAGCCGCCGGGCTCGATCCCTGCCTGGTGTTCAAGGATGCATAGAGGACAGGAACCAGGGGACTGGGGTCGGGGATCAGTGAGCATCAAGTGTGCCACACCCTCAACCGTCAACAACACTCAAGGATGAGGAGAAACTGCCATGTATCAGCTTCAATCGGTCAGCAAGACATACGAGCGTCGTGGTCAGAGCGTGACGGCTCTGGATGAGACGAATCTGGAAATCCCGGCGGGCGATTTCGTCGCCATCGTCGGCCCCAGCGGAAGCGGCAAGACGACGTTGCTGTCTTTGCTCGGCGGGATGCTGGCTCCGACGTCGGGGGAGATCCTGCTCGGCGGCCAGTCGCTGTACGATTTGCCGGTTGAGGAGCGGACCATCCTCCGCCGGGACAAGATCGGCTTTGTGTTCCAATCCTTCAACCTCGTCCCCTGGCTGACGGCTTGCGAGAACGTACAGATCCCGCTGCTGCTCGCCGGCCGCTCGGGCGATCAGCAACAAGAGCGAGCTCTTGAGATGCTGGACCGCGTGGGCTTGGCAGACCGTGTCGACCACCGGCCGTCCGAACTGAGCCAGGGACAACAGCAGCGCGTGGCTTTGGCACGCACGCTCGCCAACGACCCACAGGTGATCCTCGCCGACGAACCGACCGGGAACCTCGATTCCGGAACCCGCCAACAGGTGATGGACTATTTGACGGAGTTTCACGACGACGGACGAACGATCGTGATGGTGACTCACGACCAGGAGGCCGCCGCCTTCGCCGGGCGCACGATTCGGCTCGTCTCCGGCGTCGCCAAAGACATCGTCGTCCCGGAAGCCGCCTGACCTCGTCCGGTCGTCGCTGCCCGGACGGCTTGTGACCCATCGAAAACGCCCGGCAGGTGATTGAATCACCTGCCGGGCGTTGGTTTTGGTTCTCGAAGGCGGATCGCCGTCGCCTTCCGCCGCGGTGGCCCGGCTAGGGAACGGCTGGTGGGACCGGCGACTGAAAGGCGGGAGGAGTGCCCCCTGACGGAGCCGTCGGGGCAGGAGCAACGCCTGCCGGTGCTGCCTGTCCGCCTGCGGCAACCGGGGTCGGACTGACGCCCACGTCGTTCATCAGGTGGTGCATCGTCGCTTCGATCAGGTCCATCCTCGCCAGCATGTCGGTCTGCCCGATCTGCCGATGGTGATGTCGCGACCAGCCGCGGACCTCACCCTGAACGTGGTGAAACAACTGGTCGGTCCCGGCCAGCCTCTCCTGAATTGCCACGCGGTCGTGCCGGTGCTCGGCTGCGTGCATGTACTTGGCGACTTCGAGAATCTGGTACGCCTCGCGGTAAACGTGCTGGTAACCCGGATTTTGGGCGTAGTTGTAGTGCAGATCGAGGCAGAGCTCGTTTGCCAGGGTGACCAGGCGTTCTGCCAGGTCGTCGACGTGTGAGAACCCGCCAAACTGGATCGGCTGCGGCCGATACGCAGTGGTATGCGCGTGGCCCATGGACGCCGTCTGCGGATAGTAGTAGGAGTGGCCGCCCTGAACGTAATAGCTCCCGTGATGGCGCCCGCCCAAGTGCGGTACCACGTAGGTCGAGCCGTGATGGCGTCCGTGGTGATAGTCATCATGATGGCCTCCGTAGTGGTCTCCGTAGTGGTCTCCGCCGTAATGACCGCCGCCATGGATGGTTCCACCGTTGTGGCCACCGCCATAGATGTTACCGCTGTAATGACCACGGCCGTGGACAGTGCCACCGTTGTGACCACCACTGTTGTGACCACCACCGTTGTGACCACCACTGTTGTGACCACCTCCGCGATGACCACGCTGGGCGTCTGCGGTCGTCGCCCCCAAAGCCAGCAGGACGCCAGCGAATACCGTACTTGAAACTCGGATGATCTTCACAACTCTCTCCCTTTTGGGACTCCTCGGCAGTTCCTTCCGTAGCGATGGTTGACCAGCGTGAGCGCGATCCGGCTCCATCCCCCGCCAGTCTGACAAGGCCGACACGGCATTACAAGGACGGATTGGTGCGACATCGAGGAGCGTCAAAGTCCAAAAGCGAGAGGCCCGGTCCTGTCAGAAGGCGGTGTGAGGCACTCTTTACGGTCGAAACCGGCGTCCGACTCCGGGGGGGAGATGACTGAGAATATCGACAGCCTCCGACCGCTCTCCGAGTCAAAAACTCGCCTGCGATCTTGCCGCATCACTCTGCCGCGCTGCCTTGGGCTCCTGCCTTGCTGGCGAACAGGGTCGATTTGTTGGAGATGAACAGCACTCCATTGGCGACGATGGGGGTTGAGTAGACTGAGTGTCGTAGGGTGAAACGAAGTGGAACCCACCTCCCGACGGTGGGTTTCGCGACCGCTGCACCCACCCGACGCTACTTGAGAGACGCACAGATCAAGCTGGCGCCGCTTGGGGATGGGGAATTCACACGCGCCGAGAGATGAGCGAACGCTGCTCGATGACTCGATCCCCGCTTCGGATCGTCAGGCAAAGCCTGACGGAACCATCCTGTGAAGCACATAACGTTGAGGATCACCGAGCGGCGACGGTAATCTGTCCATTTCAAATCCGCACCGCGTCGCCGCTTCGGTGCATCCGTTTGTTATTTCCATACCGTCAGGGATCTATTGGCGCGTAAAGAGTAATGAACAATTCACCATCCTTGGAACCCACAGGATGCGATGTTTGAGCGTATTCATGCTCTCCGGGCGGGTCCCCTGTTACGTTTATCTCGAACAATGGTTCCAAGTTCAAAGCTAAAGTTTGGCCACCGTATTCGAGCGGATCGTATGAAGTTGTAATATCCAGGAATTCGACCTCCACATTTTTCCACGAGAAGATTTCGTCGAACCAATCTCGTGTCCCTTGGAGTCTGAGTGGTACAACTCTTTCATGATTCACGAGAGCCATTGCGTTTTCCAAATCTTTATTCACGACGGCCGCAAGAAATGCCTGACGGAATTCGTCTCGAGTACGCGGATGATGCGTCGGGGTTGTCGAATCCGAGGCAGAATTCGAGCAGCCCATCGTCAGAAGTGCGAGTACGGCGGAAAGGTGAAAAATGATAAGATTTCGAGGCGTCATCATTAACATGGAAATAACTATGAATTGGTCACGGCTAGCGTGTGATAATTCCGTTATCCGTCGCTGAGCGCGACTAACCCGCTACCGCTCACTCCGACGCGGTGCTCTGGGCTCCGGCCTTGATGGCGTACAGCGTCGATTTGTTGGAGATGAACAGCACGCCGCCCGCGACGATGGGGGTTGAGTAGACCGAGTTGTTCATGCTGATCTCGGTGATCGGCTCCTTGGCGTCGGCGGCGTGCTCGAAGATGGCCACATCGCCGTCCTCGTCGCCGATGTAGACTTTGTCGTCGACGATGAGCGGGGACCCCCACGCCTGGGCGAACAGGTCGTAGGTCCAGTACGGCTCGCCGGTGCGGGCGTTGAGGCAGTGGAACAGGCCGCTGAAATCGGAGATGTAGAGGATGTCGTCCTTGATGGCGACGGTGCCGCAGGAACGGTGCATCTCTTCTTCCCAGTCGATCTCGCCGTTGCCATTGATGTCGCCGCCGTTGTAATGCCAAAGCGCGGCGGAATCCGGATTCTCGATCGCCTTTTCGCCTTTCCGTTCATTCACGGCTTGCAGGCGGCGGCGCGGCAGTGGGTTGCCGTCCGCGTCGACGGCGAAGGTGGGGCTGACGTCCGACCCGTCGGTCTTCTTGAGGGGATCGATGCACCACAAATGCCCCAGTCCTTCGCCGTGCTCCGGGTCCTGGCCGACAGCGACGTAGACCATGCCGTCATAGACGACGGGAGTGGCGATGATGTTGTTGCGGGTGCCGGCTCCGCCCAGTTCCCACTTGGAGGTCTTGGGGTTGCAGTCGAACTTCCACAACAGCTTGGCGTTGCCTGCACCGTCACCTTCGGGAACAAAGCTGTAGACCCAGCCATCTCCCCCGGCGAAGAGAATCTGTGGCGTTTCGCCGAAAACGGCAAACGTGGGCGACGACCACTGACCGTGCAGAATGTTCTCTCCGGGCGACTTGTCGGTCCACAGCACCTCGCCCGTGTCGCGGTTCAAGGCCATGAAACTGGGAGCATCGGGAGCCGGGATGCTGATGTGCGATTCATCCACGCCGTTGGACGTGTTGACAAACAGTAGGTTGCCCGCGCTGGTGACCGAGCAACTGCACATGTTGTGCTGCGAGACGCCGTTTTTTCCCATCATGTCGTAAACCCAAATGACGTCCGCTTCGTCGGCCGCTTCGACGTCCTCGGACTTGAAGGGGCCGTCATTTTCGCCGTCCCGAAAGCCTTGGGTATCGAGGCAACGCACTTCGCCGCGGCTGGTGACGAACCACAGCCGCTCGCCGTCGACAAAGGGGGCACAACAGATGCCCTGATCGGGCCAGTCGTGGACGCGGCCTGTTGACAGCTTGCGGGACGAGTGTTGCCACAGGAATTCGCCGGTTTGGGAGTCGAAGCAGGCGAGCACACCCAGATCGACCGTCTTAGGATATCGTTTCAGATAGCCGTGGTGATTGTTGGTGCCGACGTAGACCTGGCCGTTGGCGACGACCGCGTTCCCATAGGACTGCGATCCGAGGGGAGCGGACCAGAGAATGTTTTCGCCGCTGCTGACGTCCCACTCCGCCGGGATGTTGGTGGCATCGGGCGTGTTGTTGCGTGCATGCCAGCCGCCCCACTGAGGCCAGTCATGCTCGCCGACGTTTATCTTGGCGATGTCCGTCAGTGCTTTGGCGGTCGGGTCTTCCTCGCCGCGGGCGACGCCGGCGGCGGACAGGGCGAGCATCAGGCTCGTTGTGATTGCAGTCAGCGATTTCATAGGAATTCTCCAGATGCGGGACTCCAAGTGAGTCGCCGTTGAGTGATCTGTTGGTTCTAATTCTTGCTCGCTCGTTCCCAAGCGGAAGCTTGGGAACGAGGACTGTTGCCGTTGTTGCCGTTAATTCTTCACAGAGGTCTCTGACGTCGCCTCGTCAGCGGTCGTATTCGCCTTCACGGTCAGGTTGTCGTAGAAAATTTCGGACACTTTGGCGCTGCCGAACAGTCCCGGGCTGCCGTGATGCTGTCCGGGATCGTCCTCAGCGACGACCTGCCAGTCGGCGGGCTCGTCCTCGCTCCGCTTCCAGGCCTTGCCGCGGAGCACCGCCTTGCCGTCTTCGACGGATGTTTGCAACTTGAGGGTGTACCAGGTGTGCGGGTCCCAGGCGAGATCCTCCTCGACCGCCATCCGCAACTGCGGCGTCCAGGTGCGGATTTGCAGCTTCTGGTGGGCCCCCAAAATGGTGATGGCGTACCGCTGCCCGATCAGGCCGATGTCCGGCAGCGTGTTGTCGCGGTGAAAGCCGTAAACGTCGGCTTGAATGGTATAGTTCGACAAGTCCGGCGGCCCGATCCAACCCTGGCTGCGGGCCCCCTTGGGGATCGTCCGGATCTTGCACATGACTCCGTTCCCGTCGATCTTCCGATCGCCGCGAGTCACCTTCAGCCGGGGCTCGGTGACCGTTTGATCGCCCACGGTTCGCTCCCAGGTGGACCAGTCGGCACTGGCGAGGAAGTTGGCGTCCGTGAGGGCTTGCAGTGAGCCGCCGAGCTTTGCCTGAGCCTCTTCGATCGTTTTGGGCTTGTCCTCGTCTAACGCGAGATACTGCAACAGCGACGTCCAGCCCTGTTGGGGTGTCGAGTCATCGAACGTGCTTTCCTGCTGCGCGAAGTTGACGAAACCACTCTGCAGAAAGATGTACAACGAAGCCGCTTGCGGGTCGGACTCGTTGAGTTGCGACCAGAAGTCGAAGTCGAGCGGAACGTGACGGTACCGGGCCCCGATCCAGGTGACGGGTATCTGTCCGTCGTCGAAGTCGAAGGTCCAGTCGAGCGGCGGCATCACCCGGATGCGGGCGTGTCCCTCCACATCCTGCACCTTGGCTGTCACATTCACCGCCGATTGCGACGCGTGGTCACCGGGAATAGTGTAAACTGCGTTCGCATAGATGATCGTCTTGGCATTTCCATCGACCGGTTTCATCTCGATTTCCCCAGGGATTACGCGAATTTCTCCCGGACCGTCAATGGAAATGTTAACTTCGTCGGGTTCCGCCAAACGCAAGTATTGGCCCGCCGCGTTGTAGAGTCTCACCTGGAACGGCTGCTGCTTGCCTGGCGAAAGCAGGGCTTCGACCGGCACTAACTGCACTTGAGCCGGTACGGTGTCGGCGTCGACCGGCGTCTCGGCAATCTCGAAGCTCACCGGCTCACCCTGGGGCTCGGCATCCTTGAACGCGACGCAGTACAAGGCGTTGCCCATCGGCACGTACAACCGGCCATCGGCAGCGATGATCGACGCATTCGATGAGCCGCGAATCCGCATCTTGTGAAGCGTGTCGACTCCGCCGGCGTCGTTCGGCTGGAGCGTGTACCACACGCCGTTTTCGGTGATCGTGTAAATTTTGCCGTCCGCATACAGCGGACTGCTGCGCTGGACGCTGCCGAGCCGCGTGAGGCTGAGTTCTTCGCCATTCTCCGGGTTGAGCACATGCAGCTTGGCGCGGTCGTCGATGGCGTACAACTTGCCGTCGATCATCAGCGGCGTGCTGCGCCCGACGAACAATTCCTTTTGGCGCCACACTTCGCTGCGGCCGGTAATGTCGCCCTCCAGCGTGCCGTCCAGGCAGAACAGGGCTCCCATCTGGGTCGAGTCGATATTCTCCTCCGAATGGCCGCAGTAAACACGGTCACCGACAACCAGAGGCGTGAGGTTGATCCCGCGACCGGAGACGTTGTACTTCCACAGGCTCTTGCCCGTGCGCGGCTGAAAGGCGTGCACTCCGCCGTCCCCGGAGGCGAACACCATCGCCGCCTGACCATTGAACGAAGCGAAGACCGGGGCGCTGTAGGTCGTATCGTGCGGGAACAGCCGCGTGCCGGTGAACCAAACCGGCTGCCCGTTCCGCTTGTCGAACGCAAGGAAGCGGTGCGCCGGCTTGGCCATCTTGCCCCAGCCGATGACAATCGCCGAAATGATGACGTTGTTTTCATGCACGATCGGAAAGTTGGTCCGTCCGCCGTACGTGCTCAGCAGGCCGTACTCTTCGTGCAGCGAGTGTTCCCATTTGATCTCGCCCGTTTGGGCATCCATGCAGCGAAACAGCCCGCACACGCCGAGGGCGAAGACGTTGCCCGATTCGGGGTCGGCGGCGACCGACGACCAGCCGACGCGCTCAGCGGGCACATCGGAGAGATACACGGGGAACAGTTGCTCCCACCGGGTCTCTCCCGTCGCCGCATCGACACAAACGAGTTTCTCACCATCCTGTTTGGTTCCCGCATCGTGCCGCACAAGTGCGTACAGCAGCCCGTCCATCACGACGGGCGTCGACCGCGTGCCGAGGTCTTCGCGCGCCCAAACAAGGTTGCTATCGTCGCCCCCTTTGGGGTTCCATTTTTCCGGCAGATTGGTGAGCGGCGAATGGCCGTTCATCTGCGGGCCGCGCCAATATGTCCAGTCGAATTCGCCGGCGATGGCCGAACTTGGCACGCACAGCATCGTCAGCACAAACAGCAGGCAGCAGCGTTGGATTCGGGTCATCATCAGCACTCGCTGAGGGTTAGTGGCGGCATCGATTGCTCGAAGCCACAAAAGGCGGGAGAGATCCAGGCGGGGGGAGCAGGGCGCTCCACAATCCGTCACCTCCTACAATATCGCAGTCGCAGGAGACGAACAAGCATCGCCAGACAGGGCCAATCAAAGATTCCTGCTGAAGAGGCGATCGCCTCAGAGCCCGGAGCGTTAGCGACGGGTCGGCCGCTGTTTCCCGGTTCTTCCTTTTCGCCTCTCTGCATTCGCCGCTCACTCCAACAGGCGGCGGACCCTTCTCAAAGGCTATCCGGAGCCTAGGCCGTGTTGACATACGAACTGGGTAGCACGGGTTGTCCCAACCCGTGTCGCAACGCGACAAGAAGCCTCTGGGGAAATCGTCCGGTCAAGCACAGGCTTCCTGCCGCTGCGCGGCACCGGTTGGGACAACCGGTGCGACCCGGAATTCCCTTTGAAATCAGACGGATTGAATGTCAACACGACCTAACGGCGTGTTTTCCCGGGAGCCTCGCCCTCCCATTCGGTGCCACAATTCAGGGGCCGAGTTTCCGGACAGACTCTGAGGACAACCGGCTCCGTTCGATGGTGGTGCTTGCCCATTTGCGGGTGGCTGCGGCGCTGTTGAGACGACGGAGGCGTGTTCCCAAACCAAACGCTGTGGCCGTAACGCAGTTCGTTCGCCGTCCACAGCCCCGGAGTTCCGCGCGGGTCGCCAGTCGGCGATTCAGATCGCCCCAGCCACCCCCACCATTGGGTGGATGCCCCCCCTCAAGACGATGTGACCATCCCCGCTCGGGATGCGATCCGCCACAGCCCGCGCGCGGCGGCCGTTTCGCCGTCGACGACTTGCACGGCTCGGTTCCGATGCTCCAGCGCGGTGACGTATCGCGACGCCAGTTCCTGCGATCCGATGACCGTTACGGGAGTGTCGGCCGAGACCAGGTCGGTGATGCTCGCCAATTCATGGCCGATCAACAGTCCCGAAAGGTAATCCGGCACCGCCGTTGCTGCGAGCTTGTCGAACAACCGCAGCGTGCGGACGCCGAACAACTCGTGCAGCAAGCCGGAGCCGCCGGCTGCGCGGTCCAGCCCACGGGCAAAGGCGCATGAATCCGCAGCCCCCGGCTCCGACATCTGCGCCAGCAGGCTGTGCCGCGAAAGGATGTCGAACAGCTCACCGGTCATCATCGTCTGGAAGGCGTCAATCCGCTGCCCGTCGAACGAGACCCATTTGGAATGCGTCCCCGGCAGGCAGACAGCCGACGGTTCGCTGACATCGAGGCCGACAAGCTGCGTCTCCTCGCCGCGCATCACGTCGGGAACGCCGTCCGCATCAACGGTGCACAGACCGGGCACAATTCGCAGGGACGTGCCCGGAACCTGGTGCAGGTGGTCCGCCAAAGCGTGACATGCCGCCGGACACTCAACGTAGGGGGCCTCACTCCATCCCTGGCGGCTGCCGACCATCCCGCACAACAGGGCCGGAGCATCGGGAGCTTGCTGGAGCCAATCGCCGAAATGAGTTTCGAAGGCCGCAGCCCATGCACCGGCAACGACCCATTTGAGACCGGCTTCGAGCCGCCGCGTCTCGATGACCTCGCCATTGGCGGCGTACCGAAACCCCCGGACGTTGCTGGTCCCCCAGTCGACGCCGATCAAAGCGGTCGGTGACATTGCTCGCTCCTCGTCAGTTCCCAGTGAGTGTGTGCATCCGCTTCATGGTGGGGGTGGCTGGGGCGATCTGAATCGATGATTGGCCTGCCGCACGGAAGTCTGGGGCCTTGGGCCGTGAACGAACCGCGTCACGGCCCCAGTGTTCGGCCGGAGGATACGTTTCCGTTGCCTCAACATCGCCCCAGCCACCCTGAAATGAGCGAGCACCACGATCGAACGGTTGTCCCCCAATGGGCCACCCGCCTTGAAACCAGGCCAAGGAGTTTTCTCCGAGTTTCACAGTCGCACAAACATCTGCAAAACAGTGGCCTCGCCTCCCCGCGGATTGCCCCGATTCACAAGACGAGTTAATCGGTTTTATGTCTGCGGTTGTCCTTCGTGCGTCAGACTGCTTCAATTCAAGGGAACCTGGTGGGGGCCCGACGTGTCTCGACCGACAACTCAGGCTGCGGTGGACTGATCGAGTCGTGGACGCAGTGTAGCGGTCTGGCATGTGAGTGTGTGACAACTGGAGTGACCTGCTCGACTCCCCCAGACATTCTGCGGGGCTTGTGGCGAACTTCGGGCCACAAATGATAAGGAGCTTTCCATGGTAACGGCAGTGCTGCAGCGGCCGACGCTTGTGCTGAACCGCAACTGGCAGGCGGTGGGCGTGGCGTCCGTGGCTCGCGCACTGGTGAAGGTGTTCGGCCAAAGTGCGAGGATTGTCGATCCGGCCGATTTTCGCCTGTACACCTGGGATGACTGGTCGCGGCTCCGCCCGGAAGGGGACGAACCGTGTATCCGGACGAACAGCTTTCGTCTCCGCGTGCCGGAGGTCATCACGCTCACCACGTATGACCGGGTGCCGACTAATGCTGTCACGTTTAGCCGCCGCAACGTCTTCAAGCGGGACCGGTTCACGTGCCAGTACTGCGGGCGTCAGCCGGGGAGTGCCGAGTTGACGATTGACCACGTGCAACCGCGGGCGCAAGGCGGCCTGTCGAGTTGGGACAACTGCGTCCTCGCCTGTGTCGAATGCAACAGCCACAAGGCGGACCGCACGCCCGTGCAGGCCGGCATGAAGCTTCGCAAGGAGCCGGTCCGGCCGAACTGGCGGCCGTTCTACTCCGCCGACGGCGTGCGGATCGACAGTTGGCAGAAGTTCGTCAACGAAGCATTCTGGAACGTCGAGCTGGAAACGTAACGCGGCGAGCAGCGGCGCACTCGCTGTTGCTCGCCGTTTTCGTTTGTTCCTCGTTCCCAAACTCCAGTTTGGGAACGCATCTCCCCGAAACTCTGTTTCGCGAACGGTCACACAGGTTCGTGTGTCTCCGGCAGTCGGTCTATCGTGCGGGGGGACGAGAAACGGAGTTTCTCGAAAGTGCGTTCCCAAGCCGGAGCTTGGGAACGAGGGAAACAGGGCTTGGGAACGAAGGCAATGATCCCCGTGAGCAGCGACACATCCGACATCCGCATCCGCCCCTACCAGGAGGATGATGTTGAGCGACTCTACGAAGCGGCCCGCGAATCGGTCGCAGACATGCAGCCGTGGATGCCTTGGTGTCACGCGGACTACAGCCGAAAGGATGCAGAAGCGTGGGTCGTTGCGAATTGCCGCCCGGCAGAAGGCCAAGGGGATACGAATTTCGTCATCGAAAGCATCGCGGGACGACTTCTCGGAGGGTGCGGGTTGAACCGTCTTGATCCGAGTCACCGCACGGCCAACCTCGGATACTGGTTGCGAACATCCGCTCGTGGCCGAGGCGCTGCCACGAGCGCTACGACATTGGTGCGGGACCATGCCTTTGACAACACTCACTTGGATCGACTGGAGATCGTGGTCGCTGTCGGCAATTCCGCCAGTCAACGGGTTGCCGTGCGCGCCGGTGCGGTACGTGAGGGGCTCTTGCGACAGGCGTTGCTGCTGAATGACCAACGGCACGACGCCATTCTGTACTCGCTGCTGCGATCGGACCCAACGCAATAACGGTCGCGGCGAACTACTCGGGCTTCGCGGTCAGTGTGGCAATCAGGATGCCGGCGGCGACGGAGACGTTCAGTGAAGTGACGTCGCCGAGCGGGGCGAGACGGCAGGTTTCGTCGCAGTTCTTGGTGGTCAGGTGCCGCAGGCCTTTCTGTTCGTTGCCGAGCACCAGCAGCCAGGGGCGGTCGCGGGGGATGTCGGCGATGTCCGTTTCGGCATGCTCGGAGGTGCCCAACACCCACAGTCCGGCGTCTTTGGCGGCCTTGAGGGCGCGGCTCAGATTCGTCTGGATCGAGAACGGCACCGACTCCACGCCGCCGGATGCGGTGTCGTACACCGTCGCCGAGAGCGGTGCCGAGCGGTCCTTGGTCATCACGATGCCCCGCACGCCGAAGAATGCGGCTGTGCGAAAAACGGCTCCCACGTTGTGCGGGTCCTGCAGATGATCAAACGCCAGCCATAATCCCGAGCCGGTTGCGTCGGCGAATAGCTCGTCGAGCATCACGTCTTCGCGCGGCTTGACGTCGCCTTCGCCCGATCCCTGTCGCCCGTCACCGTCCGTCTTTCGCTTCGGTCCCCGGTTCTTCGCCGATTGGGACTCCACACGAATCCCCTGTGCCGCCGCCGCGCTGATCACCTCTCGCCAGGCGGTGTCCCCTCCCTGCGAACTCGCCCGCACCGCCAGCACGTCCCGAGGACGTGTGTTGATCGCGGCGAGGACACTGTGCGGGTTGCGGAGGTGAAGTAAGGACATCGAATCGGTCAATCGTGTGACGGCGAACTGGCGCGCTGGCGCCGCAGTTCATAAAAGCATATCCCGGCGGCGACCGCCACGTTCAGCGATTCGATCTGTCCGGACTGCGGAATCTTCACGGTCGCGTGAGACAGGGCGAGCAGCGAATCGCTCACGCCGGCATGTTCGTTGCCCAGCACAAGCAGCGTCGGCCCGGTCAAATCTTGCAGAGCGAGCTCGGTTGCGGCACCCGCATCGGCACCGACGACAGTGAAGCCCGAGCGGCAAAACTCCTGCACCGCTTCGGTGAGATCGGGAACTCGGGCGATCGGCAGGTGATTGACGGCTCCCGCCGAACTGCGGGCGACGACGGAAGTCACCTCCGACTGCCCCTCCGTACCGACGACCAGTCCGTCCATCCCCAACACATCAGCCGCGCGAATGATCGCGCCAAAGTTGTGCGGGTCCTGGATGCGGTCCAACAGCACCAGCGCGGGAGTGCCGGTGTCGGCCGAGATCACGTCTGCAAGCGAGGCATATGGGAATGGCGGCATCTTCGCCAACAAGCCTTGATGATCGCTCGCCCCGCAAAGTTGAACAAGCCGCGACGCCGGCTCGACCGTGATCGGAATCTCCTTCCCGGCTGCGAGATCAGTGACGGTCTGCCGGTCTTCCGCGCTGAGATTTTCGGACATTCTCAACTCGACGATGGGCCATCGCCCGGCACGCAACGTTTCGAGCACGACATGCCGTCCCCACAACCAGCAGCGCTGATGGTTGCCCATCAGCGACGACTGTCGCGACTTTCGACGTTTTTGACCGACCATCGAAGAGGTGTTTTTCTATAACGAGCGAGAAACGTCCGTCGCTTGCGGTTTCGCAGCGTCGGCATGGTGGCGACACATCACGGTGGGGCAAAACGGCAAGCCCGCCACGGACGTCAATCGGGGGCGTCCGGCTCAAGCCATTCTAACGAACGGCCAGTCGCCGATCACAACTCGACCGTTTCGTCCGTGTACGTGCCGCTGGGAAGTGTTTGTTCCTGTTCCGACCGGTTCACGATCGAAACTTGACCGCAGATACGGACGTCGCACTCGAACCGGACCGGTCCGGTGACTTTGAGCGATTGGCACTCCACGAGTGACGGCGGTCCGGCGGGGAACAGTTGCTCAAAACGGTCGAGCATTTTGTAGTGAGCCGGGTCAAGTTCAATGTGCGGCGGCTGTCCGTCGCGGCTGGCGACGAGCCGCAGGACCGTGTCCTCCTCGTGAGGTTCATACGCATCGGACCGCACGCCCAGCAAATCGTTGGCCGTCTTGACGGGGGCGAAGCGATGCCGGGGGACGAGGAGGGCGCTGCTGCGGTCGAAGCATTCGATCGCAGCCCCCATCGCCGACTCCAATTGCAGCACTGCGGGGGAATCCGGGTCCTGCGGGTCGATCGTCTTGCAGTTGCGGATGAGGGGCAGAGGCAGTGTGCCGCCGCTTGCGGCCAACTCGTCACGCAGGTGTTCGAGTTGAATCCACAGATTGTTGGTGTTGAAAAAGCGGTGCCGCCGGATGTCATGAAACTGTTCTCCATCGTCCGGCGGACACTGGGCGGACTCGCGCAAAACGAGCCGCCCATCGCGAATTCGCCGCGTGAGATGTCCCCCCTTGCGGTCCATCTCGGTGCGCGCGGCTACTTCCATGAGGAACGAAAGGCCGGACTCCGCGAAGTATCGCAGGATCCGGGCATCGGCGGTCGCGCCGAGGTTGTCGGCATTGGAGACGAACAGATAGCGCACGCCCGCATCAAGCAGCCGGTCGAGCAGCCGCCCATGCCCCTGCAGTGATGGATACAAATCGCCATGCCCCGGGGGGCACCACTCCAACTCCGGGGCGGCGCTCCACGCCATCGGTTCATGCGTGTCGGGGTTGAGCTTGGGGACCTTGTTCTGGACGAAATCGAGCGTGCCGTCTTCGTTGGCAAGGTCGGGGTATCGCTCCAGGTACCGCAGGCTCGCTGCCTGCGTGCTGAAGCTGTTCATCAACAGAAACACCGGTCGTCTGTGACCAGTCTCCCGCCGATGCAGCAGGACGCCTCGCGCGACGAAGTCCAGGAACGTGTCGCCGCCCCGGACCGGCAGCAACGACTTGGGAGCGGACAGGCCCATCCCCGTGCCGAGCCCGCCGTTGAGCTTGATCACGGCCAGTTGCTCAAACAGCGCACAACTGCCGGATGCGTCGGCTTCAAGGTCTTCGTAACGGAGGACGTTTTGAACCGGCTCGATGTCTCGCTCCGGGAGCAGTCCGGTCTCCCCCTGCTCCAGCCGCGCGACGGCGTTCAGAAACGCATCGATGGCGGGCTGCGAAACGTGCGCAGCCTGCATCTTTTCCCGGATGAGCCTGGAATGCGGTGAGGTCGGCGGGGGCATTGTGCGAGATTTCGGTGAGATGGAAACCAGTCACATGCGAGTGCGTCGTCCAGACCCAGAATATGGGTGCGTGGCAGAAACTGTAACCCGAAGCGTAAGCGAGGAATGCCCCGGATTGCAGCTTCGTCCTCGCTGACGCGTCGGGTTACGGTGCCCCGGCTCTCCCCCACAATCAAGACTCGAAGACGCACTAGTGGCCTGTCAAACCTGAAAGTTAGGGTTGGAGTTCAGCCTTTAGGCTGCGAAAACAAGCTAAAGCTCGAACTCCAACCCCCGAATCAAATCGTGACAGAGCCTCGATGCGACGACTGCATTATCGCAACCGTAAATCGCCGACGCAATCCGTCATCCGGCGACGCATGTTAAGCCGCGTCAGTTTCCGCCGCCGTTGTTGTTGAACTGGGCGGCGGCGATGCCGAACAGAGCCCCTTCAAGCAGATGCCGCTCGAAGAACGCGCCGACCGTCTCAAGTTTGGTGTACTGCAGGATCACCATGTCGCCCGGCTGAATCAGGATATTCTCCCGTTCCGGATGGCGGAGTGCCTTATACAAATCGACGTCGATCGGCATCCGCGTTCCGTTCGCGAGTTTCCTTAAGATGATGACATGGCTCGCGCTGAAGGTGACATCCATGTTCAGGGCCGAGGTGCCCCCAATGTTTCGCGTCGTCTGGTTCTGCAACGATTGTGGCGACTGCGCCACGGAGATCGCCTCCAGAACGCCCAGGTCGTAGTCTCGGGGAAGCGTGTACTGTCCGCCGCCGAGCAGCCCGCCGGTGTAGAAGACTTCCGTTTCTCGCGACTCGATGAAAACAATGTCCCCGTCTTGGAGAATAATGTCCCGCTCGGTGAACATCGGGCGTTCCCCTTTCCCCAGCCGAACCGGAATCTTGGTGACGTTGGGGTTATCGATCGTCGGGTCGAAATCAAGAAAATGGCTGTGCCACGATTGGTCGTGTCCGCCGAAAGACATTCCGTTGCCGACGGGCATGTCCAACGACGGCGCGAACCCCTGCACGGCTGTCCCGTCGGGCGCTCCGAACGACTGGCCAAAGCCGGAATGCCCCGGCATGGGGGCGGCGGGCGACTGTCCTCGAACGATCGGCTCCGACGCATGTCCCCACACGGGCGCTCCGGCAGCGGAGCTTCGTCTCAGCGATTCGGCCGGTTCTGCCGGACGGGGCCAGATCGTCGTCTCGGGCACGGGGTGTTGCTGGCGATTAATCGAACCTGGCGGAGCCTTGGTTGGCGGCGCGGCTCCGGGAGCGTTCCGCAGCGGACGCACTGTTTCTTGCAGAGCCTGCGGACTCGAAAGCGACGGAGAGCGCCCACCGGGAAGCGGAGGTGTCCGCACATAGGGAGCCGGCTCGATGAATGACGACGGGTGCGATTCATTTGCGACAGGTGCGTTGCTCGCGCGGGCCGCTTCGTTTGCGGGTTCCGATCTCGTCACAGGGGCCGCAGGAGTCGCACGGGGGGCGATGGTGGCGGGTGCCGTTTCGATCACAGGCGCTGCTTCGATCACCGATGCCGGAGGCTCAACGAACGCCTCGTGCGGAATGCTGGGGACCGGCGGCTGTTCGGGCATCCGATCAGGGACACCGTTAGGAGCGGTCCGTTTTCGTCGCACGATGTAGATCGTGTTCTTGGCGTCGAGTCCCGGGAGTCCGTCCGCCCCTCCGTCGGCCTTCGCGAGGGCGTGCAGGACGTCGTTTTCGTAAGCGGGAAGATGAACGATCTTCGCCGTGCCCCGTTTTGATTTGCCGAGGTTCACGGTCCCCGGCTGGATTCCCGAGGCGAGTTCGTTGGCGGTTTCCTGCCGGACGACGAGCACACGATACTCGCGGCGGCGGGCGAGGCTGATGAGCACGCGGTCCCGTTTGTCGTTGAGAATGTTCGCTTGAACCGTGTACGTCTTACGGACGGTGTCCTCGGCTTCCGCGAGCGTCATGCCGTTCACGCTGATGGGAGGCACGAGCGGCAGAGAGATCGTGCCATCGTCCCGGACCGCTGTCGGGTATCCGATCGTCGGAGGATCATGCGGCGTGCGGGGGAGGTTGATGGGCGGCGTCTCGCCGATGCCCGCTCCCGGACCAACGTTCAACGATCCGAGGACACCGGGAACATACACGGACAGGATGTCGCCAGCCGCCAGCCGATACTCAACGGGCTGACGCTGTACGAGCAGGCTCAGATCGATCGTCTTTTTGCCGGAGCGGCTCGGCCCGAGGAACTCCTCCGGAACATAGGACGCCGGAACGCCTTTGAGCGGATGAAACGCCGCGCAGCCCTGCAGCGCGAGCACCAACAGCAGCCCTGCCCGCGCCCAGGCGAAACGCCTTCCGCGCAGAGCAGCCGCACCGCCCGTACTTGCCGCTTGCAGGATGTTCATGCGGAGGTCTTCCTTGACATTCCGTTCGTCACTCACTGGTTCGCTCGCCGCTGATGCGATTCACCATGATGCATTTCACCATTGTGGCGGGGGTTCATCGGCCCACCTTGAGGGAGGGCCCGCCGGCACCTGCCAGGAGGTGTCGAGATCGATGGTTTCTTCGAGCCCCGTCAGCCCGGAGGTGGCAACTTCGTTGAATTGGTAGCGGTACAGCGACAGCGCCCGCCCTGCCCCACAGACGTAGCCGGCGAACCAATCCTGCGCCAACTGGTGGCCGGCGGCTGTTCGATAACACGTGCTCCAGTACCGCTCGGGCGGAACCGATGGCACTTGTCCGTCTCCGCCCAGCGCCACCTCGACGAAGGCATGCCGGTATCCATCCTGAAAATCAAACGATGGGGGCTCGGCATAGCTTCTGCGCATCGACCGGTTCGCTCGCCGAATCGCTTCGTGAGACGCGAATTGTTCGTCCACGCAACGGGAGTAGTACTCTCCGGAGGCAAGCCGGCACAATGCTCCGCACTCGCCGCTTTCGCAGTTCGAGCCGCGGGCGACGTCCACGCCGTCACTCTCTTGGCTTAAACTGCCGCCATGCGGACAAGAGCCGTCGCCCTTCTGGCAGAATTCGCCGTCACAGGCATCGCCCGTTGCGGCCTGCCAACGCTGATGCTGGCAACCGGCGACAAGCAAGCCAAGGGTACACGCAGCGGCTGCACGCACCACGGTACGGGCGAACGACCGGCGTTGATTGTCGATGCGAGTGTTCATGGTTGAATCAACGCCCTGCGAGCGAAAGTCGCCGTTCCCGGCAGGAAACGCTGTGAAATGCCCCCCGATTTATGCACCCGGAACGCCATCGGCCAATGCGCACACCTCCTGCGAGGGTGCCGCTTTCTCGGATATCGGCCGATCGGTTTGCCGGAGTTAACGATAATCCGGATCGGGCCGGGTTCGCCGGGGCGAACGGCGGTCACGGTTCCTGTCGTGCCAGTGCAAACCACGACGCCGCTGGCTCTTATGATGCGGCCACAAGCCAGGGAGGGCGAAGCTCCCGCCGAGCCGCGACGTGACGATTCGGACACCATTGCGGCGATTCGCTCTCCGGCGGGGGCCGATTCCCGCGGGTGGCCCCAGCCGGCACGGTTGGGGCGCGAAGCGACAGGAGGCATCATACTCGGCGTCCGGAGATTTCAAGCGGGTCGTCAGCGGAGTGAGAGGCGTCTTGTGCCTGCGGCACCCAGCCGTGCCGGCTGGGCCACCCGCCTCCCCTTCCCGGAAAAACTCGCCATCAGTCACCGGAGGGACTCTCAGCAGCAACGTCGTTTCGTCGGCGACGTCAATTCCGTCAATCGGTGGCATCAGCCGCGTGTGTCACTCATGGTAGGGCTTGCCGGACTTGTAGAGTTCCAGGCGCGCACGGTAGGCGTCGCTGCCCTGCTCTCCGGCCAGATGCAGCACCTTCGTCTGCCACTCGACCGCCTTCTCGAAGTCCCCCGCCTCGGCATAAGCGGCTGCCAATGTGTCGAGATAGCCGGCGTTCTTCCAATCCGTCAATTCGCAAGCCTTGGTCGCATTGATGACAGCCTGTTTTCCATTCCGGGACGCGGCATCGGGGCACGTCGCAAGCACCCACGCCGCCGCGTTATGGCCGCTGACGGGATCGAGGCTTTGCAGCGCGTTGTAATCCGCAAGCGCCTTGCCGTACTCGCGTTTGATTTCCCAAGCCATGCCGCGGCTGATGTAGACGGAGGTGTTTTTGGGGTCGAGCCGGCTTGCCTCGTTGTAGTCGGCAATGGCCTTGTCGAACTCGCCCAAGCCGGACCACGCGGTGCCACGGTTGTTGAAGGCCGCTGCATTTTTGGGATCGAGACGAATCGCCTCGTTGTAGTCAACAATCGCCTTTTCGTACTCCCCCTTGGCGTCCCATGCCCGCGCGCGGCTGTTGTAGGCAGACGCCGAAGATTTGATGCGGATGGCCTCGCTGTAGTCGGCGATGGCGGTGTCGATTTCGCCCAGATGTTTCCACACCGCCGCGCGGCCGCTGTAGAGCCCCGCGTCCTTGGGATTGCGGCGGATCATGGCGGTCAGCCGGTCGATGGCGGCCCTGTTCAGGGGGATCGCATGTTTTTGGTCGAGCCAACCGCGCATGCCGTTGGCCAACCACAGCCACTTGCCATTGACCGCTTCGATCTCGGCCACAAGCCCCGGCCCGACTTCATCGACCTCCGTATCTCCGGACACCTGCAGACCGGCCTTGGCGACCACAACGACCTGATCACCCGGCTCGTACTGTTGCCCCATCGCTGCGCCCGTTGCCCAGCCCGCGACCCACCAAACCGCACTCGCCGCCGCCACGCATCGCATCATGAGAAGATTCCTCGGGAGTCCCGCAACGCCCTTGGGGACTGGACTCATTCTAAACGCATCGAACGTGCTCCGCGAACGTTTTCTGGCGGTTGGCCGGCCCCCGGAATGTCAAGCCAGGCATGAGAGCCGGAAACACATGCTCGTGCGTGCTCCGCCGCCGATCGGCAACGCTGTCTGTTCGTTATCAGTTCCCCTCGGGTGTCACCTTCCCGCGTCGGTCCGTGGTGGCGGCCGATGGGGTTGTTCCCGATTGCCTGGCATCTTATCGTTTAAGGTGACTTCGGTTGGCCACAGGATCGTCTCTTCTTACCGTTGGTGTGTGGCATGGGTTTGCTCGCGACTCCCCTGTTGTTTGGATCTTTCGGGGCATGCCTCTATGGGGTGTCTTGTTTGGGAGAACTTCCGGAGGTGTTGGCGTTCTCGGTCTATCCGGGCACGCTCTTCTCATTTGCATTGATCCAAGGGCACCTTCCAGTCGTGGTCGTTTTCGCGGCCGCTGCATTCGTGCAGTTCATCGCTTATGCGTTCCTTGGGGTGATCGTGTCGATTCTTCTCATCGGTGTCGGCCTGTAACGGCGCCGGCTTGTCACTGCGAATCAAAGTACGCCCCGGTTGGAGTGGTTCGCGGGCGCTGCTGAGACCGAGTGGGCTGCCTCTGCGGCCCCCCCATCGCGTGCTTGGCGGCAGAATGTCGGGCAGAATCCGCCATTCTGCGACGGCCAAAGGGCGGGCGGCTATGCGGTGCAGGCGAGCAGAGCTTCGGCGATCTCATCGGCACGAGTGAGAGCCGACAGATAGGCGTCGCGAATCGAGCGTTGGCTCAGTTCCGGGACACCGATGTGTTCCCAGTTCCCCCGTTCGTAGGCAATCACGGAATTCAAGACCTCTCCGAGCGTGCCCTCGAATCGCAACAGGGCCGCTGACAGATGGTCCGCAAGCCGTAACTCCGTGACCAGGTCTTCGATTTTCTGATGGGTGAGCGCCTCCAGCATTGACAGTACACCGACCGTGCAGAAGTCACTGGCGGGATGGCCGCCGATCTGTCCGCCCAGCGTCGCGCACATCTGGCCGCGAATCAAGGCCCGCACGATCAACTCCACGGAGATTTCCCCAAGGCCGGCCAGTTTGAGCATGGCGGCCAGTGTCGACACGCCGCTACGGCCCAGCAGCACGAGACCATGTCGGATCGAAGTAATCTCTCGGAGGCCGAACACGCTCGAGTTGACGTACCGCAGAAACTTGTAGCACAGCCGCGGGTCTTGCTGAATGACCGCTTCCAACTCTTCGATCGACGTCGTCGACCGGCAATTGAGGGCGAGCAACTGGACGACCACAGCCTGATTGATCTGCTGCCGGGCCCCGCGCAGGATTTCGGGCTGCGAATGGAAAAAGCCCTGAAACAAATCGAAACCCAGGGACCGGCACTGCTCAAACTGCTCCGGCGTCTCGACCTTCTCAGCCAGCAATCGGACCGGCCACTTGCGGAAGGACTCGACATGCCGCGGCAACTCGTCCGGTTCGATCGCCGGCAGTTCCAGTTTGACATAGTCCGTTAGATCGAGCAGCGGTGCCAAGCGCGGCTCGAAGACCACATCGTCAACGGCAATCTCGAACCCTTCTTCGCGCAATCGCCGAACGCCCGCGAGCAATTCGTCGTCAATGGTGACGTCCTCCAGCACCTCCAACACCAGCTTGTCCGCCCGGCCGGGGAGTGCGTACTCACCAAGGAGAAACTCGCGTGTGAGGTTGACGAAGGCCTTGTGGGGTCCGACAACCCGGTCGAGGCCGATCTCCGCAAACGTATTCAGCAAAACCTGCGAAGTCGCCTTGTATCCCTCCGGGAATTCGTTGGTGTTGCAGCCCGAACGAAACAGCAATTCGTAGGCCTCGATCGCGAGATCGGCTCGCACGATCGGTTGCCGCGCCACGAAGGCGAAATCCGTGTCGTGTTCCGATCGTTTCGGCTGCACGGAGGCGGCGGCTTCACCGGGTTGCGCGAGGACTGCGGTGTTGGTTTGCATATTCTCGACTCACGTTGCCTCACGGAGGGCGGCATCACCCGGAAACCTCTTAACGACGGAAATCGCTTTCCGACCGGACCGTCAATTCAAGCGATCAGCCCACTTCGGCAATACCCCGACAAGCCCAACTCGCACAGCGAGAAACGGCTTCCATCCGACGATTGCGCCCGTTGTCACCGTCACGACGGTCAGAAACCATCTCTTGCAGCAACCCTGAACCCCACCAGAGATGAGCCGGCGAATGGTGACGGGGCGATCGAGACGACGAAAATCAACGAGGAAACCGCTCCGAACAGCCAAGTGCACCTGAAGACTAGCTCACGAATCCTGCAGTGTGATTGAGTCTCAAGGAAAGCGTCGTCGAGAGCAGCCTTTGGTTCGGGCCGCATGGTCTCACCGGGTGCGTCAGACAAGGCTCTGTGGCCGACCGGGGCTGACAGTCACCCCAAAAACGGAACGCCCGTTTTTCGGAGTGGTCGAGGTTCCCGTACGACCGCGGGCCGAAATTCTCACGCCTTGCCTGACCCTGCCCCCCGAATCTTTCATTCAAGGGCCGCCCAACCCTTGAGCGACTCCCTCATGGGAACCATCCGCCACTGGTCTCGACGCCCTCAAGAGCGAATCGGACTCGTCGCCAGGAGGCCGTGACTGGGATCGGGCTCGCCCGCCGGCTCCCCTTGGAGCGGCGTCAGGCGCGATCCGCGCCGGAACTGATTGTTAGCATGGACATCATCTTTTTGCCTGTTTTTCAGGGTCGGCGTTGACGTCACAGCCCCTGATGGTAGGATGCATGCGGCAACGGTCGGGTTTGGGCGCGTTTGCTTCAAACATCGCTGCCAATACTCTTTTCAGGAATAGGACTGATGGCAGAAGGTACGATCAAGCGGCTGACAGACAAGGGTTTCGGTTTCATTGACACCGGAACTGAGTCCGACATGTTCTTTCACATGTCGAACCTCGATGGAGTTCGGTACGAAGAGCTTCACGAAGGGCAACGAGTTTCGTACACGCCCGGTCACGGTCCGAAAGGACCGCGTGCGGAGAACGTCAAGCCGCTCTAAGCATAGTTTGGCACGAACGACGGAGAAGCCGACGAAACTTTCGTCGGCTTCTTGCATTGGTGCACCCATAAATCCGCAAAGCCAACCTCCCTCCCCGAACGCAGAATCGGGAGCGAGAGAATGCAAGCTGAGAGCACGATGGCCAACAGCGCCCATGATTCTGCACCGCCAACGCTGCGGGCGGGAATAATCGGTCTCGACACGTCGCACGTCATCGAGTTTGCCAAAATCTTTCATGCCGAGAATCCCGCGGAGGACGTCGCCGGTCTCCGCGTCGTCGCGGCGTATCCGGGCGGCACGGACCTCCCCTTCAGCCGCGATCGGATCGGTGAGTTCACCGCACAACTCCGTGAAATGGGCGTCGAGATCGTCGACACGATTCCCGAACTCCTGGAGCGCGTTGACGTCGTCTTGCTCGAAAGTCTCGACGGCCGCATTCACCTGGAAGAAGCGCGGCTGGTCATCGCGGCGGGCAAGCCGGTGTTCGTCGACAAGCCGGTCGCCGGCTCGCTGGCCGAGGCCATCATGATCTTCAAGCTTGCCGCGCGAGCCGGGGTGCCGTGCTTTTCAAGCTCCTCGATTCGCTTTGGCGACGTCCTGCTGACGGCCCGCAGCAATGACGAACTCGGCCCTGTTGTTGGCTGCGATACCTGGGGGCCGTGCAAGTACCAGGCCGGGCTGCCAGACCTGTTCTTCTATGGCATCCACGGCGTCGAAGGGTTGTTCGCGGCGATGGGGACTGGTTGCCAGACAGTCTCCCGCACACACACCGAGGACACCGATCTGGTCGTCGGCACATGGGAAGGCGGCCGCATCGGCACCTACCGCGGCATGCGGAACACGCCGTGGGGCATCGGGATCACGGTTTTCCATATGCAGGGGACGCGACATACGGAGATCGATGACGACGAAGCCCTCCGCCTCGAATACGAAAACCTCTGCCGCGAGATCGTCCGCTTCTTCAGCACCGGCGCGCCGCCGGTCCCGACAGGAGAAACGCTGGAAATCTACGCCTTCATGGAAGCAGCCGACGCGAGCCGAAGCCAGGGCGGCGCTGCCGTCTCGGTTTCCGATGTCTTCCGACGGGCGAAGGCGGAAGCGGCGACAAGGCTCGCCTCCAAGTAACGGACCAGGCGAGCCGTAACACGCCCTAGGCTGCGTCCGCTTACTGTGCCGGCAGTGTGGCTGGAGCGATCCAAAACTGATGATGAACAGGCTGCACACAACCCTGGCCCAAGTTCCCCAGTGATTGACGTAAGTGCTTGCCGTGTAACGGTCGGGCTGTGAAAGTCGTCACTACATTTCGGTTGGCTTGAGTTGGCTGGGCAGGGTCATGCGGAGGTGTCCGAGCAGGATCGCTTGATGAT
>JAJDEI010000156.1 GCA_029259845.1 Planctomycetaceae bacterium
ACAGCGGCCGTGTTGCCGGCGAAGACTTCATACCCCAACGGCATCCCGCATCGCGAGACCACCCAGCCGATGCAGACCTGTTTGCAATCAGGACGCTGATCGCGTGAATCACCACGTTGAGCAAGCGGATGGCCGTTTGCCCGGCCTTCGAAAAACGTGCTGGCCACATCGGACAGCAGCAGGTCCTCTTCGAGATCGAACAGTTCTCCCAGCCGGTTTTTCAGAGGGGTTTCGAGTGCTTCTTGGTGCGGCAACAGAGCGTCGAGGGTGCGGTACCAACGGCTCTCGTTCACCTTCTCGTCAGGAACGCCCAGGATGTCCGCGAGGGCCGTCTGTCGATAGAAGTGTTCGGCGATATGCAGCTCACTCGAGAGGCGGCACAACCGCGCGATCACCAGCACCAGCGACATGATGCCCCATTCGATCTCCGCCTTGCCGGTGGGAACCGACTGCTGGAGAAAGTCATCGAGTCCGAGCTTTTGAATCAACGGCCCAGCCAGCCACGGCCCGCCGAACTCACGACAGTTCTCGACGCGGACCTTCGAGACATCAACCTCGACGTGCTGCGGAGCCGTTCGCTCTTCGAGCCACGACTGCTGACGATCACGCGTCGCGTTGGGCGGAGCGGCCTGCTGCACTCCCCGCCGCTGTGCTTCCTCAAGTTCGCCCAGAGACGCGGCCACTCTCTGGCGCGGCCCCCGCTCGGTACGAACAGATTCCACCAACGCCCAGTCGGCGTGGCGTTTGCCATTCTTCCGACGAAAACACGGGCGAAGAAACAGGCCCGCGTTTTACCATCCCCCCCAGCAGGGAACAGGCCCAAAGCCTTCACGACATCCCGCCGTGTGAACCAATCGATCCACCAGGAACCATCGCCAAACGACTTGCCTCAAAAACCAGCCCGAAAAAACTTCGAGATTCCCATCCTGACGAAACAACCGACGAACTTGGGCTGGCCGTCCGCCGCGTCAACCGGATGGCCGGCCTCTGCTCGCCGATGGACAGCCACCAACGGAACACCTACCGGCAAACCCCATAAACCCAAACGCAACAATCCGCTCCTGCACCCGCCGGCTCGGGGTGCATCCGCTCACTGGTGGGGGGGTGGCTGGGGCGATCTGACACCGATGATGAGTCAGCCGCTCGGAAGTCGGGGGCTGTGGACCGTGAACGAGCCACGTGACGGCCCCCGTGCTCCGTCTCAGGACACGTTTCCGCTGCCTCAACAGCGCCCCAGCCACCCTGAAATGAGCGAGCACCACCATCCAACGGATACACCCGCCGGCTCGCAATCCGTGCGATCGAATTGCAATTCTCAGCGGAAGTTGATTTAATGCGGGCACTTTGAAAATCGAATGTCATTGCGTGCGGGAGATCGGTCCGCACAGGCGGCGGTCGCACGGAGCGTGCCGCGGGAAGGTGTCCTTCGATGGATGTGAAGCACAGTCTGTCCCCCGATTTCGTCGAGAAGTGATCCGGGAACCGTCCTGATACCGCGGGACCATCCCGTTAACTGAGTCCTGGGATTCGTCCCCGGCACCCAAACAGGAGTATTGCCAGCCCTATGTTTCGATGTCAGAAGTGCGGCACTGTTGTTGCCGCAAACGTCCGCTCAACCAAGATTATCGTGGCGTCGCGGCCACGATTCTACGAACCACGCGGCCAGGACCCCAGCGAACGACGCGGACGGGTGCCCCGTTTTCGACGCGGCGGTCGACGTGTCCGCAAGCGGAAACCATACGACAAAGGGGGACAAGGGACGGAAATCGTCCGCGAACTCTCTGTGTGCCCCAAATGCGCCGCCGAATTCGCGGTCGAGGCTGAAGCGGCTGCCGAGGCGGCCGCGCTGGAAGCTGCTCAGGCGACGATCGTTCAAGCAGAGACCACCGAAGCAGAGACCGCGGAAACCGAGGCTCCCCAACTGGAAACGTCCCCGTTGGGGTCCACGGGCGAATCGCCTGTGGCCGTCGCAGACGAGTAGGCGCCGCGTGTCAGGAATCAGCGGGACGGTCTCCCAGTGCCGTCACTTAGCGACGACTGTTCGATTTCTTGAGGAGTGAGTGGGATGCCGCAGGGCAAGATCAAGAAGCTGACAGAAAAAGGATTCGGCTTTATCGAGACGGACCAAGGGGACCTGTTCTTCCACATGTCTGCGCTGCGTGACACCAGCTATGAGCAGCTTTATGAGGGCCAGACGGTTGAGTTCGAATCCGGCCAAGGGCCGAAGGGCCCTCGCGCGGAATGGGTCAAAGTTGTCGAGTAGCGCCGACGCATGGCCCGGTTGGCGTGGTAATCGTTGATGAGGATCCGACCGCAGGCTTCCCGGCGGCGCCGCGTCGCTGACTTCTGGCGCGGCTGATTTTCGACGTCACGTGCTGATTTTTCGGCGCCACTGATTTCATCGGTGCCACAGCGCGTTGCGGTTGAATTGCCTGGAAGTTGCATCCAGGGCGATCGATGGCTGGCCATGCGTGCTGGATCGAATTGCCATCCCGATCGGCGGAGCACCCGTCAGCGAACGCCCTCCACTGACGGAGGCGTCCCGTCCTTCGGCATCCCGACTCTTCGGCATCCCGACTCTACAGGGCCGCGCGCCGGTTCGGAGCGGTTTGTTCGATGTGCTCCATGCCGCATGCCCCAGCGGTGGGGAGCATCTTATTCGGACTGCACAGCTGCCGCGGGTTGAATACCGTGCGCAGCTCGTTCATGACGTCCAAGTCCGCTTCGTTGAACAGTTGGTCCATAAAGCTGATCTTCTCGACGCCGATGCCGTGCTCTCCCGTAACGCTGCCGCCCAGTTCGATGCACTTGGCGAGTATCTCATTCCCGGCAGCGAGGACGCGCTGGGTCTGTTCGCTGTCGCGTTCGTCGAATAGCAGAATCGGGTGAATGTTGCCGTCACCGGCATGAAACACATTGACGATTCGCAGGTTGTGGCGTTCTCCCGACTGAGTGATGAAGTCGAGAATTTCCGGCAGCTTCGTTCGCGGCACCACTCCATCCTGCGTGCAGTAACTGGGTGAGAGGCGGCCGATTGCGCCGAACGCCTGCTTGCGGCACTTCCACAGCAACGCACGTTCTTCCGGCGAATTGGCCATGCGGACTTCGCGCGCCCCGTTCTGCCGGCAGATGGTTACGATTTTCGCCGCTTCCTCTTCAGCCGCCACATCAAGGCCGTCTACTTCAATCAGCAGCACCGCCCCGGCGTCGAGCGGAAAACCGAAGTGAAATGCTTCCTCCAACGCCACGACGATTCCCTGATCCATCATCTCCAGGGCCGCCGGAATGATGCCGGCGGCGATGATCGCGCTGATGGCTTCGGTCGTCGCCCGGACCGTGTCGAACACGCCCAGCATGGTGCGGTAGGCGGCGGGGTCGCGGGTCAGCCGCACCCAGACCTTCGTCGCCAGTCCGAAGGTCCCTTCGCTGCCGACGAACAGTCCCGTCAGGTCGAACCCCGGGGAATCTTGGCACGGCCCTCCGAGTTGGGTCACCGTACCGTCCGGGAGAACGACCTCCAATCCGAGCACATGGTTGACGGTCACGCCATACTTGAGCGTGTGCGGTCCGCCGGAGTTGGTCGCCACGTTCCCGCCGATCGTGCACGCCCCCTGCGACGAAGGGTCCGGCGCGTAGTGGAATCCGCTCCCCTTGAGACGCTGCGTGAGGTGCACATTCACGACGCCCGGTTCGACGACGGCATACCGGTCCCGCACGTTGACTTCGAGGATTTGCCTCATCCGCGTCAGGCAGATCATCACGCCGCCGCCCACAGGCAGCGTCCCGCCGGCCAGTGACGTTCCCGCCCCCCGCGGCAGGAACGGCACGTCGTACTGATTGCAAAGCCGCACAATCTGTGCCACCTGGTCGGTCGAGGTCGGAAACACGACGACATCGGGTGTCCGTTTTTCGACGACATAGCCGTCGCATTCATAGACGATCAATTCGTCAGGCGAGGAGATGCAGTGCTCGGCACCGACAACTTCGGCAAGCGCGTCAAGGAAATGCGATCGAGCGGCCGGTTCCAGGGGAGCCTGTGGCATGGGGTCTTCCGTGAGTCGGCAGGAGGTCATTGAGCGGGTGGTGTTCTGGTATCCGGAGCACGACGTTCAGCCGCCAGTACGGAGGATGATACCAGCACGGGCGATGATAGGCGTGCCCCGGCGTCATTTTCCACGCTACGTGGGGCGGTGAGGGTGCCCGATGGGTGTCTTCGAGTCTTTTGGGGGACAGGGTGCAGTCGGATTTGGTGACGAGCTTGGGGAGGACGTGCAATGACTGCGGCTCGGCGTGAGAGATCGTCGATTGTGAGCAGTGCTCCAGCCGCATACGGCTCGACAAGGTTGTTGGCCGCTCCTTGACAAAAAGGGAAAAGCGGATCAGGCGGATGCAGGCCGATTAAAGCGGATTCGCGGGGCCTCCAACGATCTGAGACGATCCGCCGCATCCGTCCAATCCGATTCTCCTTTGTCCTTCATTGAGGCACCCAACACAGGTTTGACGGACCGATTATGTGACAGATGACGACCTCCGGCAGCTTGCGAAAAGGGACAGCCGGCATCCGGTACAGAGAGGCCCCCTCGACTCAAACGCAACAATCCGCCCCGACACCCTTTGGGGGACACCCGGTTCGCTCGTGAGGTCGTGTTTCGCGGCCCTGTTTGGTACTTTCGAAGAACCAGTTCAATCCCGGAGACGCCGGGGACGCGAGGGGCTGACCGGCAGCGAATCGCCATTGGATGACCTCAACAGCCAATCACCTCGATTCTGCCGCCCCGCTGATCCCAAACCAGATCCTGCCGAGCCGAACTGACCTTCCCCCTGATTCTCCAACTCTGAGGAATGAACGATGCGCCTTGTTGTTTTGTCCAGCATGGTTCTGATGTTGTGTGTCAACGCGGCGGCGCTCGCGGCTGACAATTCGTTGACCGAAAAGGAACGCGAACAGGGTTGGCGGTTGTTGTTCAACGGCAAGGACCTGACCGGCTGGCAATGCAACAACGGCCGCCCGATTGCCACGAAAATCGAGGACGGTTCTCTCGTGCCGTACAAGTCGGGCGGGTATCTCATCATTCATGAGAAGGCGTTCGGAGACTTCGTCCTCAAGTGCGATGTCCGCTGGGAGGATCCCCGATGCAATTCCGGGATCTTTTTTCGGGTGGAGAATCCGAACGATCCGGTGAATACCGGTTTTGAGGTCCAGATCATGTCCGGCGAAGGGACCGGCAAGCATGACTTGGGGGCGATTTACGACCTGGTGGGGACAACCAGGAACGCCGGTAAGCCGACCGGCGAGTGGAACAGCGTGGAGATTCGCTGCAAGGGGCCGCACATTGCCGTCACGGTCAACGGGGAACAGGTCAGCAAGATCAATTGTGATGACTTCGACCGGCCCGGACTCTGCCCGGACGGCGAAGGGCATAAGTATCGGTTGAATGGCCAGCCGCGGGCGATCAAGGATTTCGCCCGCCGCGGCTTCCTGGGGTTTCAGGACCACGGACACAAGGTTTGGTACAAGAACGTGAAGCTGCTCGAACTTTCTGAGTGAGGGGGGGCGGTGAGTTGGTGAGGGCGGCACGTCGAACATTCCAGTGACGGTACCCCCGTACTCAGCACCGGAGTCCACAACCGGTGTCGCGCAGTCGAGGCGACTGATGCGGCATCTGTTGAGTGACAACACAACCAGCATCAACACGACCGAATCAAACAGCCGCTGGAGGAACAACTCCGTGCATCAGTCCGAACCGCATCAGTCCGAACCGCATCAGTCCGACCACGAGGCTGTGCTCCGCGCGGCTTCGCGTTCCTCGTCGGCCATGACGGCTACGGTTCTCGTTGGATTGATGGTCGGAGTGTCCGCTGGGGGGCGGGCTGACGACGCATCCGAGACGTACCGTGTGGGGACCTTCTCGGCCGATGTGACGATTCCGCTCAATCATCGGTGCATGGGAGTGCTGCCGACGAAATCGTTGTCGATTGCCGACCCTCTGTATGCGAAAGGGTTCGTCCTGCTGGGAGCGGGAGATCCGATTGTCTATGTCGCCGTCGACTGGTGCGAAATCCGTAACGCTGCCTACGACCAATGGCGCGACGCGCTCGCCAATGCCGCCGAAACGCCCCGGGAGCGGGTGCTTGTCAGTTCGATCCATCAGCACGATGCGCCGGTGACCGATCGGGGAGCGGCGCGGCTGCTGGAGACGGTCGGCCTGCGGGGGGAACTCTATGATGAAACCTTCCACGAGCGGACCGTCGCCCGGGTCGCGCGAGCGCTTCGGGAGAGTCTGTCCCAGACGCAGCCGGTAACCCACCTCGGCTTGGGACAAGCGAAGGTGAAAGAGGTCGCGTCGAATCGGCGTGTCGTTCGAAAGGGGGGCGTGGCGTCATACGCCCGCGGCAGTAACGGTGGGGGCGATGCCTTCTACGCTTCGGCACCGGAAGGAGAAATCGATCCGTTTCTCAAAACGATCTCTTTCTGGAACGGCGACGAGCCGGTTCTCGCACTCAGCGTGTATGCGACCCATCCGATGAGCTATTACGGGCGGGGCGAAGTCTCGTCCGACTTCGTCGGGCTGGCGCGGCAACAGCGGCAAGAGGAGGTCCCCGGACTGTTCCAAATCTACGCCTCCGGATGCAGCGGCGACGTGACTGCCGGGAAGTACAATGACGGTTCGCCGGAGGCTCGGTTGAGGCTCATCGGTCGCATGCTGCAAGGCTTGAGAGACGCCTGGGAGAACACGCGGCGTGTTCCGCTCACGGAAATCTCCTTTCGCAATACGCAACTTGATCTCGACTACTCCCCCGATCCCCATCTCACGCTCGAATCGCTACGGGAGCGGATGGAGAACGATCGGCTTCGTGTCGAGGATCGCATCCTGGCGGCGATGGGCCTGTCGAGCCGGTTGCGGGTTGCCTCCGGCCAGACGATTGACTTCCCCTGCATCGATTTCGGCGCGGCTCAAATCGTGTTGTTCCCCGGCGAGTCGTTCGTCGGCTATCAGTTACTGGCCCAACGGATGCGGCCCGATTCATCCGTCGTCAGCATCGGATACGGAGAGTGCTGGCCCGGATACATCCCCACCGCGGCCGCCTTTGGCGACAACTTTGCCAACTCATGGTTGTGGACCGCTCCCGGCGCCGAGGACCGCATTCGAGCCGCGCTGGAACGTGTCCTGCTGCCGGGGAAATGAGTTCCGTCGTCTTTGGCATGTGTCGTCGCACCGACATCGGCCGTCGCCTCTGGCTCCGGGCTGCTAAGCGGAATCGTGTGTCGGAGTGAGACCGGAGGCAACGCCGACGGTCAGGGCCGTTCCAAGATGGAAGCTGGGCAACCTCGTCACCCGAAGCGTCAGCGAGGGACGAATCGCTCACTCACGTTCGCTTCCTCGCTGACGCTGCGGGTTACCATTGAGCTTGTCCCGGCCGGTTTTCTCCAAAGTGAAACGTTGAATGGCCCTGCGCCGACGGCGAGCCGAGTTGCCGCTCGGGCCTTTCGGGGTACAATCAACGAGACCGACGACAGAAAGGCCGCAGCCATGTGTCGCTGCCCGATCCATCGCAACTCCAGAATACAGAGAACGACCGCATGAACACCGAGAAACAGCAGCAAATCGTCGAGGAACTCAAGGTCGCTTACTGGATGGAGATCGAGACGGTCATGAGCTATCTGGCCAACTCGACGAATCTCGACGGTGTGCGGGCCGAGGAGATCAAGAAATCTCTCGCGGCTGACATCGTGGAGGAGCTGGGACACGCCCAGATTCTTGCGAAGCGGATCAAGGTTCTGGAGGGACAGGTGCCGGGAAGCCAGGAATTCAGGGCGACGCAAACAGCTTTGCAGCCGCCGGCGGACAACACGGACGTCATCTCCGTGATCAAAGGCGTGATCGCCGCCGAGGAAGGGGCCATCGCCCAATACCGCAAAATCATTGAGCTTTGTGACGGGACCGACTACGTGACGCAAGATCTGTGCATCACCGTCCTGGCCGATGAAGAAGAGCATCGCCGGGCCTTTATCGGGTACCTCTCCGAGTATGAAAAGCGGGTGGGCTGAGACGACGTCGGCCTGTCGCAAAGCACCGCCCCAACGGTTCAGTCGGTTTTCCGCCATGACGAACTTCGCCCCTTCGGAGCACCTGCCGGCAGCACGCAGAATGTTTCTGCGGCGATGTGGGCTGAGTGCTTTCGGATGGGACGTGTGGCGGCGGATTGCTGCGGCAGAGACGGCGCCCCCTCGGAGGCAACCGCTGGGATTGCGGCCTGTTCGTTCATGCGTCTTCGTCTTCTATTATGGCGGGCCGAGCCATCTCGACACCTACGACATGAAGCCGTCGGCACCGGCGGAGATTCGCGGCGAGTTTGAGGCGATCTCGACGTCCGTGCCGGGATTGGCCATCTGCGAGCACCTGCCGCAGATGTCCAAAGTGATGCACAAAGTCGCGCTCGTCCGAAGCATGCATCACACGAACCGGCTGCATGACTCGGCCTCCATCGAAACGTTTACCGGCCGGCAGGGACCGGACGGTGACCGCGAAGAATTCGTCTCGATTCCGCAGCATGTTCCCTGTCATGGCGCGGTGCTACATGCACTTCGCAGAGACCTTGCCTGCGATGTGCACCACGCGGTCCTGCCCTGGGTGTTTCACAACGTGATCGACGTTCCCTGCCAGGGGGGCGGGTTCCTCGGCCACCCGTTCGACCCGTTCCGGGTCGCCGGCGATCCGGAGACGCAAACCTTCAGCGCCTCCCTGCTCCAACGACCGGACGATCTTTCCCTGCTGCGGATCGGACACCGGCGGCAACTGCTCGAATCGCTGGACGCAAGCGCGGTCGGCACGAACGAGTCGCTCACCCGCTTCTACGAGCGTGCCTACGAACTGCTCGGCTCACCCGCGTTACGGGACGCCTTGCGAATCGACAGGGAACCGGCCAACGTCCGGGAGCGATACGGGGTCTACGAAAACAGCCCGCCGCCGGGGACCGGGCCGGCGGCCGCAAATGCCATCGGACGTAACTTGCGGGGACAGAGCTTGCTCCAGGCCCGCCGGTTGGTGGAGGCCGGAGTCCCCTTCGTCAACGTCAACGATTTTCGCCAACAGGGGCAGAACTGGGACACGCATCGCGACAACTTTGATCAGCACAAGACAGACCTGCTTCCGCCTGCCGACCGGTCGTTGGCGGCCCTGATTGAAGACCTCGACGAGCGGGGACTGCTGGAGAGCACGCTTGTTGTGGCGCTGGGAGAGTTTGGCCGCACCCCACGCATTAACGGCACCGCGGGCCGCGATCATTGGCCCGATTGCTACACGATTCTGCTGGCCGGCGGAGGCATCCGGGGCGGGACGGTGTTTGGAGCCAGTGACGCCCACGGGACCTTTCCCGAACGCGATCCGGCGACGCCGGCCGATCTGGCGGCGACCATCTATTGGCGGTTCGGCCTCGACCCGCGGAGCATGATCCACGACACCACCGGGCGACCGTATCACGTGTCCGACGGGCGACCGCTCACCCAACTCTTCGCGTGAGGCGTACGTTGGTCGCAGCGACTATTCCTTGGGGAATTCGACGGGTGGTTGGGGTTGCGCGCCAGCGAGCGCCCAGCGCTGGGGGCTCCCGTTGGTCGACCCCAGCCCCCCATCGTCGCTGGGGGCGACTATTCCTTGGGAAACCCGGGAAGGTCGAACTTCTTTTTGACGTTGGCGGTGTGTTCGCTGTAGTGCCGGTCCATCTGTTCCAGCAGGCCGCGGGGCGTCCAGCGGCTGCCGGGGGCTTTTTCGTCGAGACCGAGGCCATCGAGCAGATAGGCGAAGCGGCGTGTGAATGCGGTGACACGTTCCATTTGCCGCGACTCCTCAGCGCCGCTCCAGTCGGGATGGGCGGCGACATAGTCGGGCGGCATCTGCTTGGGGTTGAGGTCGATCGGCGCCAGTGCCGAATCGACGGCCGCGAAAATCTGCGTGAAGAACACCAATTCGCGGCCCATCATGTGCTCCGCGTTCCAGCGGGGCGTATGGGTCCCGTTGCTTGGCCGAAAGTTCATCTGCTTGGCGCTGAGCGGCGCGAACACCTGCTGAGATGCGCGACTGGCCGCTTCCTTGCGTGCGAAGAGTTCGGACAGTTCCTCCGGCATGGCCCACGGGACGTAACCCGGGAGCACGACCTGCCGCGACGCTGTTTCATCCGGGCCTTGCGTCCGCAGGGCGAACGTATTGCCGAGCGGGCGAACGACTTGGTGCTCCGAGCCGATCGCATCGAGAAACAGGTGGGCCGGCTGAAGATTGATGGTGAGGTCGGGCGTCTTGTAGTGAATCGGCATGACCGCTCGCGGACCGATCTGTTTGACAAACGCGGCCGCCTGCGGGCCGTCGACGGTGTACACGCCTCCAACGGGAATGATGAGCAAGTCGACGTTTCCCAGTTGTGACAACTGCTCATCCGTGAGCTTAAGTTGTCCGAGGTCTCCGCAGTGAACGATCCGCAGGCCGTCCACTTCGATCAGGAGCATCGCGACCGCCCCCCGCTTCTTGCCCTGCTCGTTGTCGTGCCAGGCAGCAATCGTGGTGACAACGACCGCATGCGGAGATCGGGAGATTCGCAGCCGCGCGTCTTTCCACGTTGGCTTCGCCGTGTTGGGCAGCCGGTCGAAAACATGCTGGACCCGCCGGACAGCACCTTGCTCGTTGAGTCCGTGGATGACGACCGGTTCGCCTTGCACAAGTTTCGCGTTGCTATGGTCGGCATGTTCGTGCGTGATCAGCACGAGGTCGCCGCTGATCGCCGGGTCGGCGTAGCCGATGTTCGTCGAAAAGGGATCGATGACGATCGTCAGGTTCCAGTACGTTTCGATCGAGACCATCGCCTGTCCCCACCAGCGCACGGCGACCGGCTTGCCGGCATCGGCACGGGCTGATGGGGAGACACCGGTGATCAGCAGCAGACAAAACAGGCCGATGGCGAGACAACGGTCCCGTGTGTGACGCATCATGATTCGTTCTCTGCGGAGGAGCGGATTCCAACGGCTTGAGCTCTCGCTAGAGGATACCGGTTCGGATTCGATGTGTCTGCATGCCGACAATTCGACCGCGTTCGCCCCCGATGAACCTGCGTTGGCGATGACGGCTTGACTGGTGGCAAGGCATGGCCTACGCTCGCGCCCCCGCGCAGAGTTTCCACGGCCTTCTCAGAGAAGCACGACCATCATGACTGATTTGATCTCCCCGCATGGCGGACTTAACGAGCCTGTTTGCCGGACTGTTGCCCCCGCGGAGATCGAAGATTTCAAGGCGGCAGCCGCATTACTCCCGCAGGTGCCGGTATCTGGGGCCGACGTCTCCACGGTTTATCGCATCGCGGACGGCACGCTGAGCCCGCTGACCGGGCCGATGGATGCGGCGGCCTTTAACCGGGTGTTGGACGAGCAGGTTGTCGAATCGAATGGTGCGAAGTACGCCTGGACGATTCCGATCAGTCTTCCCGTGACGGCCGAGTTGGCGGGAACCTTGCGATCGGGGCAAAAGGTCGCGTTGACGAACCCGGACGGCGACGTGATCGCGACGCTCGATGTGAGCGATGTCTTCGAATGGGACAAGCCGCGGTACATCAAGTCGGTGTATCGGACCGAGCGAACAGACCACCCCGGTGCCGACATGGTGCTCAAGGGGGACGCCGACAAGACGCACTTGATCGGCGGTGAACTCCGGGTTCTGCCGCAGCCGAAGAGCCCTGCCTTCGGACAGTTCGTGCTCACGCCCCGCGAAGTGCGCCAAGCCATCGCCGAGACCGGTTGGGACGCGGTCGTCGCCTTCCAGACGCGCAACCCGTTGCACCGGGCCCACGAGTACGCCCTTGTCTATGGTTTGGAAACGCTGCTCCGTGACGGCAAGAACGCCGGTGCGGTGCTCAACCCACTGATCGGTGAGACGAAGGGGGATGACGTCAACGCCGAGATCCGCATGCAGACGTACGAGACGCTGATCTCCTCGCGTCAGATGGGAGACGGCGACAGCGATCCGGACCTGTGGGGTCCGCGCGGCGAGACCGTGCCGGACCGCGTCAAACTGTTGGGCCTCGACATCAAGATGTTCTATGGCGGCCCGTCCGAGGCGGTGATGCACGCCATCTATCGGCAAAATATGGGTTACACGCACATCGTCATTGGCCGTAAACACGCCGATGCCCCCTATGCCGACGGCACGGCCATTTGGGGCGACTTCGATGCCCAGGAAGTTTTCAACACTCTGAACGGCGACCTGCTGATCAGCCCGGTCAACGTCGGCTTTGCGGCTTACTACGAAGACCTGGGCCACGTCGACCTGATGAAGAACCACCCGGATGAGAAGCCGGTGTTCATCAGCGGTAAGGACGTCCGCGCGACCTTGCAAAAGGGCGAACTGGTCGACCCCCGCATCATGCGCGAAAGCACGTCGCAGATTCTCGCTGAGGCGATGGGACAGGGATGACGATGACGCACTGCCGTCCGACCTGATCTCCCGGAAACCGGTGTTTTTCGGAATTCCTAAGGATTTCGTCGTCCTGGCGAGTCGCTGAGAGCCCGTCTTCCAATGGACCGAATCGATAAAGATACGCACGGGGATACCGCGAGGCCATGTATCCCACCGGCCTGACGGATGCGCAACCGCAGATTCTCAAGACGACCGAACACGGCGGCGAGCAGCGCGGCTATGACGCCGGAAAGTAAAGTCACCGGCGGCAAACGGCATATCTTCGCCGACTCGGCTTTCGGTCGAAAGGCGCTGCCGCTCTTTGTGAAACAATCGCCGGGTTTTCCAATCGAACTGGACAAGCGTCCGCGGGGCACGAAAGGTTTCGTGCTGCTGCCCAAACGCTGGATCGTCGAACGAACGAGCGCGCGGATCGGTCGCAGTCGTCGCCACAGCAAAGACTACGAACGAAGTCCGGAAACCAGTGAGGCCGTGATTCGTATCAGCATGATCCCTCTCATGCTCAAGCGGCTCGAAACACCGAATTCACGAATTTGAAGACACCCTCTGAGAAGACCAATTTCCGACGAATCGCGACATTTTCGTCACCCGAGGGTGAGGGTCCCGCCGAACCGCGACGTGACGATTCCCTCACAATTGTGGCAACTGGCTTTCCTGCGGGGGCCGATCTCCGCGATCCCGTTGAGCAAAACCGGCCCCGTCCGCTCCGCATGCGGCTCGGCGGGAGCCTCGCCCTCGCATTCGGTGCGGCGATTCAAAAGTCGAGTTTCCGGATAGCCTCTGAGCGATCTTGGCCATTGCACGGATGCACCCGATTGACGTCCGACAGGTGTTTGAGCGGGATTGGCCTTGCCGCGTGGGCAGCATCCTGAGAGACTTCCGCCCCTCTTCTCGGTCGGATCCCCTTCTGCCCGGTTCGCGGCTTTTCCCCTGATGCCTCGCTGCGTATTTCCTTTGATCGCCGGATTTCTCTGCGCTGCCGGCTGCGCCTCCTCGTGGATGGGGACCGGCGGGCCCGTTCCCGCTGTGAACCCGCTGTTCGTCCAGGCCGGCAACGAGGAAGTTCTCTGGGAACGGACGGTCGATGTCGTCCACGACTTTCACTTTGAGATCGCCCGCGAGAATCGGTTTTCCCGTGTGATCGAGACAGACTACCGCACCGGATCAAGCCTTCTGGAGCCGTGGCATCACGATTCTGTCGGCCTTGAGAACCGGCTGGAAAGTACGCTGCAGTCCGTCCGTCGCAAATTGCTGATCCGGCTCATTCCCGATGACCAGGGTGCGGGGTATCTTGTTTCCGTGGAAGCCCTGAAGGAGTTGGAAGACCTGCCCGGCATTGCTGCTAACTCAGCGGGTGGCGCGACCTTTCAGGAAAGCGAGCCCCTTGATCGCGATCTGAATCTGGTCGTCGGGCAATCGGCTCCTTCCGGCTGGTTCCCGGTTGGACGCGACGTCGCCTTGGAGCAACGCATCCTGGAGTCGCTGCAGCTGGCGTACTCTCAGTAGCGACAGCGTCGCTCACCGCGGTCCCGCAAACAGGGGCGGCTACTTCGTCAGGATGAGTTTTCCCGCTTTCGTCCTGCGGAGGCGGTACGTCTGGCCCTCGTGCTCGATGTGCACCTCCTGTGACCCGGCGAGGAGGTCGGCCGAGTTGATTCGCCGCGTCTTCTGCCGAAAGGGCTCGCCAGCCCGGTCCGGCGGCCGCGTGCTGTCTGACGGCCCGTGGTGCTGGTTCATGCCCTGTAATCTCAGAGTTTTTGGGGGAACGTGTCTGACTTGGGTTGCGGGACAGGGCCGACACCGCTACCTTAACTGAAATTGAGACTCAGTGTCAACAGTGTTGGCAGTCTCGCGTCACAGTCAGCCAGCCGGTGCCCGCTTCCCAGACAGGCACTTCGCCTCGCCAGCCAGACTTGACGGCTCTTGGGCTCTCTCAAATCACGTCGAGAGAGTCCTTCCCAAATCCGTCGTCCAAGTCAAGGAGTTCCCATGAGAACCAATTTTCGCCCTCGCCACGGATTTACGTTGATCGAACTGTTGGTCGTGATCGCCATCATTGCGATTCTGATCGCTCTGCTCCTCCCGGCCGTCCAGCAAGCCCGGGAGGCCGCCCGCCGCACTCAGTGCAAGAACAACCTCAAACAGATCGGCCTTGCCTTGCACAACTACCTGGATGTGCATCGGACGTTCCCGCTTTCGTTTGTCGCTGACGGAAACGGAACGACCAATCCAACCGGCGGCGGCGAATGGTCGGTGCAAGCGCGGCTGCTCCCCTATCTCGAAGCGACCAACGCCTACAACAACCTCGACCTCGCTCAATCATACGAGGATTCCGATAACGTGGCCTCCGGCATCTCCGCTCTGCGGATTGCCACCTATCAGTGTCCCAGTGAAATCAACGACCGGGCCCGTACAAACAGCAGCGGCGTCGCGATTCACCATCCTTTGAGTTATGGCTTCAATGGCGGCACCTGGATGGTCTGGAATGTTCAGATCCGTCGTCAGGGCAACGGTGCCTTTTCTCCGAACTCAGGATTCAGCATGCGGGATTTCACCGACGGCTCGAGCAACACGCTCGGCTTCTCGGAGGTGAAAGCGTTCACTCCGTATAACCGTGACGGAGCTGTGGGGACAGCAGCCGCGCCTCAGACCGCGTCGCAAGTCGAGACACTGATCGCCGGTGGCGGTAGTAATAAGACGGACAGCGGCCACACCGAGTGGGTCGACGGCCGCGTGCATCAGACCGGATTCACCGCCACCCTGCCGCCCAACACGCACGTTGCGGTTCCAACGGGTGTCACCGACGAAGGCGACTACACCTCCTGTCGGGAGGACAAAAACTGCAACGCGCCGACCTATGCGGCGGTCACCTCACGGAGTTGGCACACCGGCATCGTCAATAGCCTGTTGATGGACGGCTCGGTCCGCAGCATCAGCGAGAACATCGATCTGGCCACCTGGCACAACCTCGCCCAGCGCAATGACGGCAACATCATCGGCGAGTTCTGATTCTCCAGCGCGTGGGAATCCTCAAGCCCCCAATTTCCCAAATCGGCATCGAATCCGCTTGGGGCTTAGCATGGCCTTGGTGCGTCCAGCGACGTCACGTGTCTTTGCGAAGCCGCAAGCGGTGTTGTCGAGCCGTACATGATGAACATCCCTACGAGATGATCGGTCGCGGAACAACGGACGGGGGAGAGGAGGCTGCCGGTCGTCGTTTGCGATCGAACCGTCGTGCATGCCGGTCCTCCAGTTCCCCGGGGGACGGATCCTCCGAGGGGGCCGTCTGCTTCTTGAGGGGCCCCTCGCCGAGAGTCGCCTCGCAGCGTTCGACCACCGTCGGCCTCGATTGAGCAGGACAGTCATCGAACAGGGTGACTTGGCCCGACTCGGTGGCGGCGACCGGTTGGCCGCGCAGCAGAACGAACGAATTGGACGGCCGGCTGGGAACTCGGGGATGACCGGTCAGCACGCCCACCAGATTGAGCGGATCGACGGCGGAGAGAACCAGCAGTTCGGCGTCGTCCGCATCGCCTGTTGAACCATCATCAGTTGAGCCGTCGTCTCGCAGCCGTCGCAGTTCCCGGACGGTATCGCCCAGCGCGAACTGCTCCCCGGCAACGCCCTGCACGAACCGTCCTCCGCGAATTTCGCCGCGGGCTTCGAGCCGCCGATAGACTTGTGTCAGCTCCCACCAGCGGGGGGCACCGCTTTCCTTTTGCAGCAGGTCGCGAAACACAACCCCCCAACGGCGCAACAACTGCCACGCCCACTGCTCAACGACGTCGCGGCGTTGTCGGTGGCGATCTTCACGGTCCTGCTTTGACTCGGCCGGTCTCGACTTGACGGACTTCGACTTGACGGACTTCGACGCGACGGACTTCGACGCGGCGGACTTCGACGCGGCGATATCGTTTCGCCACACCGACCACCGACCGGCACCAGCCGCCGAGCGGCGTCGCGCGACAGTCCTCGACGTCCGCCGGGACTGCGACTTCGGCGGCTCCGATGTGCCTGCACGGGCGATTGTCCTCAGTCCGGCGAATCCGTCCGACGTCGCGAACCCGCGGGTCACCAACTCGCCCAGCACGTCGTCGATTTGTGCCGGCAACAGCCGCGTCTCGTTCATCAGGTCGGCCGCAAACATGGCTCCCCGCTGCTGCAGAACCTCAAGCACCTGCTGGGCGGGACTGCTGAGGTCGTCGGCAGAGACGCCGGAAGCGGTTTGCAGCAGCCATGACAGATCGTCTCGCAGGAACAGCGAGACGGGAGCAAGGCGGGTGATCGACGCCATCGGCCGTGATTTTTCGGGGTCGCGGGCGGGGGGATACAGCCGCCCCCAACCGACTTCGCCGGTCAGGCAAAGTTCGTCGAGCCACGCCCCCTGATACCCGTCCACGCGGCTGCCGAGCACATCACGCTCCCACGAAATAGCCGGCAAATCGAGCCCCTGCAACTGGCCGATGACTTCAAACAGGCCGTTCGCGCCTTGTTTGCGACTGGCGGGCAACACGCCTTGATGCCGTGTGAGAAACCGGAGAAACGTCGGGACGTCGACTGGCTCGATCTCGCGGCGAAGTCCCGCAACCGTCAACCGATGAATCCGGGCCAACAGCCGCCGGTGGCACCATTCGACGGCGGGGGGAGAGTTGAGGGTCGAGAGTTGAGAGTTGAGAGTCGAGGCTTGGGGCTTCGTTGTGCAAGTCTCCGTCGACGGATTCGCATCGCCGATTCGGTCACCGCTTGGAGTCTCGTGGCACTCCTCCCGGTGCCCTCCGCTGTGACCTCTCGTCTCTTCGCTCTCCGCTCTCTGTTTTTCCGGTGTGAAGCGTCCGCGGAGGACGACTCCTTCACCTTCGAGGGCTTCCAGCGCGGCGTCGGCCTGTTGGGGGGTGATGCCCGTGCGACGGGCCACACCGAAGGCTGTCGTCGGACCGGCGACCTCCATCAACCCGCGGACCGTTGCCACACGGGCCTCGACGACCGTCCAATCGGTCTGTACACCGTCCGGGACGCCGAGCACCGGATCGCAGACAGCGTCCGGGAACATCGCGCCAACGGCCGGGAGACGCTCAGCGGCGACCCAGCCGCGGCGACCGTCCGGTAGGGTGACCGTCGTCGCTCGTCCATCGGACGCGAGCGCGGCGAACTCATCACGCCACTCGTCCGGTTGAGCGGCGCATTTCAAAGGCGCCGCGAAGTCGACGGCGCGTGCGGCGGCGGCGGGGTAATGGGCGTCGCCCCCGGATACGACATCGTGCGTCGCGTCGTCGATGAACCACCAAATCCGGCTAAGCAGCACGTCGTGCAGTTCGTCGGCGTTGCGGATGAGGGGCTGCGCTTCGCCGACGACTTGTGTGATTGCCTGCGGGTCGAGCCGTCCGAGATCCTGCACGCTCTCGACGGAGAGGGAACGCCGCGTCGCCACTGCGCGGGCTCGTCGCTCTTGAAGTTCGCCGCCATCGAGGAACGCATAGGGGTTCGCGTTGAGCAGCTCATACGCAAACGGCGACGGTTCGCGTGTGTCGCGGGCGACAAAGGTGATTTCCCCCCGCTGCACACGGTCGAGGATTTCCGTCAGTCCTTCGAGGTCGAGCGCCTCCTGCAGGCAATCATCAACGGTTTGCCGCACGAGCGGGTGACCGGGAATCTGATGGTCGCCCGTGTGCTCCTCCTGGCAACCGGTCAGTTTGGGGAACACGGCGGTCAGCAAGTCCTCCGACCGAAAGCGTTGGAGCGCCGGTGCGACTTTTCTGCCGTTCCGCCTACGGTCGACCTGCAGCGCCCGCGTGACGTTCCACCGCCACCGCATGTGAAACAGCGGCACCGCCAGCAGCGCCTGCTCCAGCAAACTGCGGACGTTGTCCGGCCGCAGCATGGGGAACAACGACTCGATCGGGAAACTGTGCAGCGGTCCCAGCGAGAGAACGAACCCTTCATCATCCGCCGATGCCTGCAATTCGAAGTCGAACGACCGGCAAAACCGCTTCCGCATCGCCAACCCCCACGCCCGATTGACCCGTCCGCCAAACGGCGCATGCACGACGAGCTGCATCCCCCCCGACTCATCGAAGAACCGCTCAAACACGACCCGTGTCTGCGTCGGCACAACATCGACCGCCGCCTTCTGAGCGGCGACATACTCAACCGCCTGCCGCGCCGCAGACTCCGAGCAGTTCGTCTCCGCCGCGAGCCAGTCGACGGCCACGTGTTTGTTCGGTGGAAGGAGTTGGTCTTTGATGACGCCTAGACCTCCCCCGCCTGCGCCGTCTCCCAACGGTCAGTGACGTTCATTTCATTCGCCCAGGGATCGACATACTCACGATCAAGACGGTCTCCACGTCGTTTGAGAACAGCACTCACGTCGAGAAGATCCTGTGGACGATTGGCCAGACATTTCATGACGACCAGGTCCTCAGCGGAGCAACAGTAGTAGTCGCGGCCTTCGAAATCCATCAATACTCGTCTGTCGACGACTGACTGAGCGAAGGCACTCCCGAAGACCAGAATGTCAATCAGAGTTCGCTCGACGGGATACTTTCGATGATCGGGAAGGTGGATTCGCACGAGCGTTGTCCGGAGCATCGGACAGACGGAGGGAACAAGAACGAACTCGGGTTGACCGGTGAGCGCGGCACACAACTGGTCGATCTCGGATTCCGACGTCGCCACGATGACATCCACATCATACGTCGAACGAGGCTGTCCCCAGATGCCCAGCGCCAACCCGCAGACAACCACATCGGGGATGTCCGCTCGCCCCAGGCCGCGAACCACCGCATCGGCAGCCTTGGCAAGTTGCTCTTCGTCGCTGTGTGCCGGCTCACCCATCCGACTGCCGCTTTCCTTCCCGACGCTGTTCCAGCAAATCTTGAAACATGACGCTTAACTCGTGACCAGTCGCATCGGGATCATCGTATTTGAACCCGTTCATCGCCAGGCGGCGACCGATACGATCAGAACCCCCCAACAAGGAGGCCCCTCCAAAATCACGGAGAGACACTCCCCGACCCGAAGAACGCCTTGGCTTCGGACTTCCTCTAGGCGGCACCCTTTCACACGTGCGAATTGGCTCACGTCTGTCCGTTTTCGCGTTCGATGATCATGGCGACCCCCTGCCCGCCGCCGCAGCACATCGTGGCGCAGCCGTAGCGTCCGCCTTCTTCGTGCAGGATGCGGGCGAGTGTGCCGACGAGCCGTCCGCCGCTGGCGCCGAGCGGGTGTCCGATGGCGATGCCGCCCCCTTTCACGTTGACCTTTTCGGGGGCGATGCCCAGTTCCTGAATGGCGTAAAGGGCGACGACGGCGAACGCCTCGTTGATCTCCCAAAAGTCGATGTCCTGGGCATCAAGGCCCGCACTGTCCAGAGCCCGCTGCGACGAGGGCACCGGCCCACAGCCCATGATGTTCGGTTCGACTCCCGAGAAGCCGATCGAGCGAATGGTCGCCAGCGGCGTCACTCCCGCCTGTTCTGCCTTCTCTTTTGACATCAGCAGCAGCGACGCCGCGCCCGCGTTGAGGGGCGATGCACTGCCCGGCGTCACACGGCCGTTCTTGCGAAACGGGGTTCGCAGCCCGGACATCACTTCCATCGAGGTGTCGCCGCGAATCGACTGATCGGTCTCGACGGTCATCGTTGATCCGTCCGCCTGCGGAGCCTCGATCGGCAGGATTTCCCCCTTAAAGAACCCGGCTTCCTGGGCGGCGGCTGCGCGTTGATGGGAGCGGACGCCCCATTCGTCCATGGCGGGCCGCTCGATCCCGCCGACGTCGGCCAGTTTCTCCGCAGTGGCCCCCATGTTCATCGAGTTATGCATGTCCCAGTGGCTGAGGGACGGGTCCATATAGAACCGCAGATTGGTGTCGATCGCCCCGTCGCCTCCGATCGGTACGCGGGTCATGTGCTCCATGCCGCCGCACAGGACGGTGTCTGCAAAACCCATCGCGATTTCCATGAAGCCGATCTGCATGGCCGCCATCGCCGATCCGCACTGCTGGTCGATGCATTTGGCCGGAGTCCGCTTGCTGAGGTTCGCCAGGATGAGCGGTCCGCGACCGCCGATCGTGAACTGCTCGCCCACTGCCTGAGCACAACCGACGATAAAATCGTCGACCTCTTCAACATCGACGCCCGATCGCTCCAACAGAGCCGGCAGCAACTGTGCCAGCAGATCATCCGACCTCATCTTGCCGAACCAGTCGCGGGCCGGATCCTGCGGCCGTGACCGGGATTGAGCCGTCCGCAAATATCCTGCAATCACCACTTCGCGCATTTCAATCGTCCTCGAGTTCCGAGCGAATCTTTTTCAATGGGGAGATCCAAGTCTACCGTACGGTCGGTAGACTTTCGACCGCATTGTGCCCCGGGGCGCTCAAAGACTCATCCCTAACCCGGATTCTTCAGGGGCATTGTCGGGTGTGAGCAGCAAACCGCGGTGAGGTGGTGAGTCACGTACGCGTTTCACACGTTGTGGGAATTGCGAGCTGTCTTCACGTGGGGCGGCTTGCGGAACAGACCACGCTGTGCTCGCGCGTACGGCACGCACCGCATGAAACGCGCCGCCGCTTGAAACAGCATGGGCATGCGGACTGAGCGAGTCGGCATGTCCGCCCTGCGTCGCGATGCGGAGATGGCCCCGGTGGCTGACGAACTGACGCGTCGCCCGGCTTCGGCCCTGTCACGACACGTTGACGCAGCGTATCCTGTTGGCAGCACGAAATCACGAGGTGTCGCCATGCTCAAATCACATGTCGCTTGTGAGCAATGTGGCCAACCAATCAAGCTCCGCTCGTTTCAGCTCCCGCCTCGAACATGTCCGGAATGTGGAGGCCTTTGCGACGCTGAAGCGGCACGCGAAAACGTTGGATGTCTTGTTCTGTTTCCTGTCGCGATCGTTGCGATGGCGGCCTTTGGGTTCATCGGCGTGCTCGTTGGCCGCGCTCTTGCACCCTTTGTCAATGATCCTGAATTGGAATGGCGCTTGGGCTTTCTTGCGGCGTTCGACGGCTTGGGGATCGTCAGTCTCGTACATGTCGTGCTCTTCCAAGGAGAGAAGTCCCAACGGCACTTACATTCCGTCGCGTTCCTGAGCTTCGTTCTGATTGGAATGAAATGCGGTCATGGACACGGAGTTGGTTGGCTATTCTTTACCGGCATTGCCAACGGCTTCGTGTCTTCGGGAATCTCATTCGCAGTTCTCACCGTCTTGCGGCGGCTAGCAATGAAAGACCGCGGAAGCCCTTCCGGTCACCATGTTGTCCGGACTCAACCGTTGGATGGCCCCGACACGTCCCGCAGGGCCATTCAAAGTTTCAATTTGGAGATGACCGGCCGGGACAAGCTCAATGGTCACCCGAAGCGTCAGCGAGGAAGCGAACGTGAGTGAGCGATTCGTCCCTCGCTGACGCTTCGGGTGACGAGGTTCCCCAGCTTCAATCTTTGAATGGCCCCGACACGTCCCGGACGCTGATTGCGGGGGGAAGGGGTGTTCGCTACCCTGCACGCTTTGATGCACCCGACCACTTCGTCATCAAGCAATCCGGTGTGACTTGAGGCCGGTCCGGGACCGATTGAATAGGGAGTCCGCATGTCATTGGAGTCGCCCGAGTCCCGGGAAAAGCCCTCGCCCGGAACCTTGAAGGAGGGGCGTGAGGGGGGGGCCGGACCGACCGAAACCACGCGGCGCGGCGTTCCCGGCATGTGGCTCATCATCGCGCTGATCGTGATGATCGCCCTGTCCTACCAGTGGTACAAGCTGCCGGGCAACATCGGGTCGAGGGTCGAATACGGCTTCTTCCGGAAAGAACTGCAACAGGACAACGTCACGGATGTCACGATCAGTGACAATATTCTCAACGGCACCTGGAAAAAGATCCCCGCAAATCCTGAAAAGGCGGAAAACGAACAGGCTCCCGATCTCGAAGAGAAGTTCAACACGGTGATTCCGCTCCTTGAGGATCGGACGCTGCTGAATGACTTGGATTCCCACGCGCCCGAGTACAAAGGCAACGACACGTCGGTCGGCCCGTTTCAGCAGGTGTTTCTGTATCTGATTCTGTTCCTGCCGTTCGGGTTGCTGTTGTTTCTCATGATGCGGCGGACGTCGGACCCGTTCGGCTCCGGGATGTTCGGCAGCTTTAGCCGCAGTCCGGCGAAGCGTTTCCAGCCCTCCGATCAAACGAACACGTTTGACGATGTCGCCGGGATGGAGCACGCCAAACGCGAACTGCAGGAGGTCGTCGAGTTCCTCAAGAACCCGGCGAAGTTCCAGCGGCTGGGAGCGCAAATCCCTAAAGGCGTGCTGCTGATGGGGCCGCCGGGCACGGGGAAAACGCTGATGGCACGGGCGACCGCCGGAGAAGCGGACGTTCCCTTCTTTTCGATCAACGGGTCCGAGTTCATTCAGATGTTCGTCGGCGTGGGGGCCAGCCGCGTCCGCGACATGTTCCGAACCGCCAAAGAGTCAGCTCCGGCCATTCTGTTCATCGACGAAATTGACGCGGTCGGCCGCATTCGGGGAGCGGGCCTCGGCAGCGGACAGGACGAGCGCGAACAAACGCTCAACCAAATCCTCAGCGAGATGGACGGTTTCCAGACCAACGAAGCGGTCATCGTCATCGCCGCGACCAACCGGCCGGATGTGCTTGACCCGGCGCTGCTGCGTCCGGGACGCTTCGACCGGCACGTGACCGTCGAGAAGCCCACGAAAGAGGGGCGTGTGGGCGTTCTTAAAGTCCACAGCCGCAAGGTCCCGCTCGCTGAAGATGTCGACCTCAGCAAAGTCGCCGGTGGCACAATCGGCTTTTCCGGAGCCGACCTCCGCAATCTCGTCAACGAGGCGGCACTCAACGCGACCCGCGAGGGAAAAGACGCAGTTGACATGGAAGACTTCGATGTCGCCCGCGACCGCATTTTGATGGGGGCCAAACGGGAAGAACTGCTCAGCGAGCACGAACGGGAAATGACGGCCTACCACGAGGCGGGGCATGCGTTGCTCGCATGGCTCCTCCCGGACGTCGATTCAGTGCACAAAGTCACCATCATCCCGCGCGGGCGGGCGTTGGGAGTCACGCAACTGCTTCCCGACGAAGAGCGTCACAGCATCGGCGAGCGGCGGCTGCACTCGGAGCTGACCGTCTTGCTGGCCGGGCGTGCGGCCGAGAAGCTGGTCTTCGACGAATTCTCAGCCAATGCCGAAGACGATCTCAAACGGGCCACCAGCCTCGCCCGACGGATGGTCGGCTACTGGGGAATGAGCGAGGTGATCGGCCCGGTCGCCTTCCGCAACGGCGAGGAGCATCCGTTTCTCGGCAAAGAAATCCATGAGCAACGCCAGTACAGCGAGCAGACGGCCCACGTCATCGACCAGGAAATGCAGCACTTTCTGACCGAGGCGTCCAGTCATGCGACCCGAACGCTGGCCGAGAACCGCGACAAACTCGATGCGATCGCCGCGGCCCTCCAGAAGGAAGAAATGGTCGACAACACGGAGCTCGTGAAACTCATCGGCCCACCGGTTGACCGCCGGATGGGCGCGACGAAGATCGAATAATCCGTTCCGCTACGACTCCCCGGCCCGGAGTCCTCACCAACGGGTGGCTGGGGCGTTCTGACGCAATGATGGTCCCTCACGCGCGTTTTCTGGGGCTGCGTGCGGTCCCCGAGAACTCGCCCATCGCCCCAGACGCGAAACGCTTTCGACAATCGCGCGACCCGAATCTCGCCGCAGCCAGCTCGGCGGATCTCCCCCCGGAGTGCGTGGCCTCATTGAGCCGCCGAACTTGATCGCCGCGCTGCTGCGATGTGCCGAATGGCACTTAAGTTTCCGCAACGTCTTGCGATGAAATGATATAGCGAAAAAGGCCTCGCTTGCGTAAATGGGGTTTGTGAGAACAACCATCTACCAACAAGGAGGCCCAAGGATGGGTTATTCTAACCAAGGACGG
>JAJDEI010000157.1 GCA_029259845.1 Planctomycetaceae bacterium
TCTCTATCAATCGAAGACCCAATCACTTACGACACTTCAAGTGCCATTCGGGTCAGGCACCTTTTCGTGCCATTTCGTGGGAGAGCGGCGTTGACGAACACCTCAAGTTCTCGGCCCCACGAATTGGTGCCTGACCCCGACCTCTCTGATCACGCAGCTTCGCAACAAGAAGTTACTGCACCCCAGCGATGAATAATGCGGCGCAGCAGAATGCAACAGGGCCTGATGCCAAGCAGGCATCAAGCCCTATTGAATCGATCCCACCCTCGCAGAGCGGGATGGCGTTTGACCACGTCGAGAAAAACCACGCGGTTCTTCGGCGTTTTACTTGGCAGCGGCGAATCGTTGGGCGACTTCGTCCCAGTTGATGACGTTCCAGAACGCGGTAATGTAGTCCGGTCGGCGGTTCTGGTAGTGCAGGTAATAGGCGTGCTCCCAGACGTCCAACCCCAGCACGGGAGTGTGGCCCTCGGAGAGAGGCGTGTCCTGATTGGGGGTGCTGTCGACGTGCAACGTGCCGTCTCCCTTCACGCACAGCCAGGCCCAGCCGCTGCCGAAACGTGTGGCAGCTGCGTTTGAGAACTCCTGCTTGAAGTTGTCAAAGCTGCCAAAGACGCCACTGATGGCTTCGCCCAGTTCCCCGCCGGGCGTGCCGCCGCCGTTGGGGCTCATGACGGTCCAGAACAGGCTGTGATTGGCGTGTCCGCCGCCGTTGTTGCGGACGGCCGTGCGGATTGCCTCGGGCACGGCACCCAAGTCTCGCACCAGATCGTCGATCGACTTGGCAGCAAGATCGTCGTGGCCTTCGAGGGCCGCGTTCAACTTGGTCACGTAACCGTTGTGGTGTTTGCCGTGATGGATTTCCATCGTGCGGGCGTCGATGTGTGGTTCCAGTGCGTCGTGGGCGTAAGGCAAATCGGGCAGTGTATAAGGCATCGGGGTGTCCTCCTTCGCAGGGGTGGTTCAGTGACTGTTTGAGACTTCGGCCGCCATCATGGTCGCCGCGTTGCCGGTTGGCAGTCATTCTAGGTGAGACCGCCCGCAACTGAAAGCGATCACATCGAATGGCTCGCGGGATCGGCGCAGCCGCTCAATGGTGGGGGTGGCTTCGCGCTGTTGAGGCAACGGAAGCGTGTCCACAGGCCGAACACTGGGGCCGTGACTCGGTTCGTTCACTGTCCACAGCCCCAGGTTTCCGAGCGGTTGACCAATCATCGATCTCAGACCGCCCCAGCCACCCTGAAATGTGCGAGCACCATCATCGAACGGATGCACCCGTGTGGGGTGTGTAGGAGCGGATGGCTGCACACTGGCGCCTGGCCCCGACCTCTCCGTTTGCCTGCTGGGCATGGACCGCGGATTCGCGGGAATGCCGTTTCCCGATGTTTGAAGGACGCACCACGGCTTCGGTCGGGCAAGCACTGACACACTGATTCGGCAGGTTGAAAAACGTGTTCAAAGTCCCTACACCTCTCCACGGGGCCAACACGACCCATTTGACTTCATCGCCTTGATTCCACACCTCAGGAGCGCATTCCGTGCAACTTCAGACATCGCGAACAAAGATGTTCCTCTCCTGCCGCGCCGCGGTGTTCGTCACCTGCTGCGGATTCGTCGGTTTGGCAGCGACACCCGCTCATGCCGAAGATGAAACGGCCCCGTTGTTCGACGGCCAGTCGCTCGCCGGCTGGAGGACGCTGGAGGGCAAGCCGGTGACGCGCGGCTGGGAAGTCATTGACGGCACCATCCACCTGCGCCCGTCCGACGAACAGGTCGGGCACATCGTGACGGCACGGGACGTCGGCAACTTCGTGCTGACGTTCGAGTTCAAGATCGCACCGCGGGGCAACAGCGGCATCAAGTATCGTGTGAGGGACTTTGACGGCCGCGTTCTCGGCTGCGAGTACCAGATCTATGACGACGACCATCCGGAGCATCCGGTTGAGCCGAAAAACAGCACCGGCTCGCTGTACGACGTCTACGAACCGGTCGCCGACAAACCGCTCCGCCCGGCGGGCCAGTTCAACACAGCCCGGATCGTCGTGGTGAACAACGTCATCGAACACTGGCTGAACGGCCGCCGCATTCTGAGGGCGGTCGTTGGCAGTCGCGACTGGCGATGCCGCATTGCTGCCAGCAAATTCAACGACGCACCCGGCTTCGGCCTCAACCGCTTTGGAAAGATCATGCTGACCGATCACGGCAGCGAAGTCTGGTACCGCAACCTTCAGCTCATCGAGCTCCCGACCGATGCCTGTCCCCCGGTCCGGTCGCTCGCGGCGTCTGGCCGGTGTGCACCCCGCTGCCTCGTCACTTCCCCGCGGCGAGACCAACGGTTCCGCCCCGCTCGCAGGGCCCATGCGCTGCGACGTTGAGCATGTCTACAATCAGCGGCCCGCCAGAAGACATCATTCCGCATGCCACTGCCGTGTCGGCACTGCGAGAAACCAGTACGCTTTCCAACATCGGTGGTGGGCACGGCTGGGTCGCGAAGCGACAAGATGACTCACACTCAGCATCCGGACTTTCCCCATGCGATGCGAGCGTGAGGCATCCTGTGCCTGCGGCACCCAGCCGAACCGGCTGGGCCACCCGAAGGGCGACATGCCACTCCTCCGTTCCCCCTCCCCTTTGTGTCATGGTGCTTTTTTTGACCACAAAGACACGAAGGCACCAAGTCGCGTTGTGGCCAGAGTTTCGCGGAGTGCCGCTCGCCGATTCGCAGCCTGCCCCAGTGACCCGGCGAAACTATAAAGGAAGCCTCCGTTGATCGTAGTGTGAAAGGTTGTTTCAAACCCCGTTTCACCGATCTCGGGAGGCGATCATGTCCTACGCCGGATGGGGCATTCCCACAACGCACATCACCGGGTGCGTGCTCAATGGGTGCACGCGCGGAGTTCGGTGCCACGGCTTGGCCGTCCGCGTTCGACGTCGAAAATGGCTCCCGCACGGCTTTGGCGGGTGGCCCCGGTTGCTTGCGATTTGGGTGCCGAAGGCATGGGATGTCACGGTTCGGTGATCGACGATTCTGAAGTAGCATCGCTGCGCGCCCCCGGTTGCAAGCCACCGGGGCCACCCGCGTCACATGAATGTTGGACACGAGTCGCGAGGTCGTGTGTCTTGGCAGCAATTGATCTCTTGTCGTGACGGGGGTAACTTGGATGTCAGGGCATTCCGATCGGGCCTTCCTGTTGGCTCGGCTCCTATCGAACCGTGAACAGCCAGGTAGGGTGCGTCGTCGTTGGTCGACGGTGCGTTTGGACTGCGTGATCCCTGTTGAATCTTGTTCACCGTTCCACACGATGGTGAACGCACTGCGTTCACCATCGCCCACGCCCCCGACGCCTCTTGTCGCCACGCTTGTCCCGGACGCGATCATTGCCAAGTGATCTCATCAGAATACTAGGAAATGATTTGCACTGTGACATCAATGAGATCGCCTCGTCGTTGAACCGGTAATTGTGGGACGGAGTGACGTCGGCCAGGCTCTGCCTAGCGGATGCGAAGTAAGCGATCGGATTGAATACGCCGCCATCGACGGAGTACAAGCCGGCACCGTCAGGCGGTTCCCAACGGGACTTCCTGTTGGCCCAGTCCCACCCTGACCAGGTTTTGACATTGCTGCTTGTGATTTGACACTTCCCATCCTCCCTGGGTCGCAACCGTGCTTGGCCGCCGACACAAGCTGACGCGTCGCAGTCTTTTGGAGCGCGGAGTCGGGTTGTCGATTGGCGGGTTGCATGCGGCGTGGGTTGATCGGTTACGGGCTGGCGGGTCTGGGAATGCGATGGCGTCGGTGCCGCGGGCCCGGTCGTGTGTGTTCATCTTTCTGTTTGGCGGACCTTCGCACATCGACCTGTGGGACATGAAGCCGGAGGCACCGGCGGAAGTTCGCGGCGAGTTCAACCCCATCGCGACCAATGTCCCCGGCATTGCGATTTGCGAGCATCTGCCGCTCCTTGCGCGGCAGCTCGACAAGCTGTGTCTCGTGCGGTCGATGACGCATCGGATGAACGTGCACGGGCCGGCGTGCAGCGAGATTTACTCCGGGCGGCCTTACTTCGGTGCCCCGGTGACCGACCAGGCGCGCGAAGAGGACTGGCCCTCCCTCGCAGCAATGGTACATCGTTATGGGCAGACGCATGGTCCGCTGCCGCATTCGATTGTGTTGCCGGGGTACACGCAGTTTGTCGGCCAGGATCGCCGCATCGCCGGACAGTCAGGGGGGCGGATGGGGAACCACTTCGATCCGTTCCTCGTCCAGGGCGATTTCACGAGCCCCGATTTTCGCATGGGGACGCTGCGGCTGCCCGACGACGTCAGCCGCACCCGGTTCCGGCGGCGGCTCGATCTCCGCAGCCGTATCGAAACGTTCGTCGACAGCGACGCTCGATCGACGCGTCAGACGCTGGTCACTGAGAGCAACTTTCAGTCCGCAGCCGCGCTCGTGGAGCGCACCGAAGCGGCCGGCGTGATTGACCTCACGCGAGAGCCGGCGTCACTGCGGGAGCGGTATGGCATGACGAGCTTCGGCCAAAGCCTGCTGATGGCCCGGCGGCTGGTGGAAGCCAACGTCTCGCTGATGACCGTCAACTGGGAGGACGAGACAAGAACCGACAAAGTTTCTCCGCAATGGGACACGCACCATCACAATTTCCCCAAGCTCAAAGACGGCCTCTGCCCGGCGTTCGACCGGGCTTTCTCGGCGTTTCTCATCGACCTGGACCAGCGCGGCCTGTTGGAAACAACGCTCGTCGTCGCTCTGGGCGAGTTCGGGCGCACCCCCAAGATCGGGCTCGTGACGCAAAACGGGATGACGGAGAAAACGGGCCGCGACCACTGGCCGCACGCCTTTACCGCTTTGGTCGCCGGGGGCGGAGTCCGTGGCGGCCAGGTGTACGGCGCGACCACTCCTAACGGCGGGCACGTCGCCGACCGGCCGGTGACCCCGGCCGATCTGTCAGCGACAATTCTGGAGCACCTGGGGATCGACCCGGCAACCGAGTACGACGACGGCTTCCTGCAGATCCGGCAACGGCTCTCGACAGGCCGTCCGGTCGTTTTTTCCTGAGCAAGGCAAAGTGACCGTCAACCTCGTTCGCAATGTCAGTCGTTCCCAATCTCAGTCGTTCCCCGTTGGGCTGCCACATCTCGTGTGACCTCAGTTCTCGACGCTGAAGGCGTTTGACATCACAGCCCGGGGTCGCGAACGGAGTGAGCGCACCCTGGGACGGAAACTTCGTTGGGGACAAGGGCGGAGGGGACGAATCTTCGAGCGCGCGGCTCAGAAGGAGTAGCTTGGATTGTTCCGGTCAAAGTCTTCGTCGGTGAGGCCGACGTTGGTTCGCAGGTTGCCGAACTCGGACAGCGTATCGAGCGGCGGGTCCTGATCGCGGTCGTCGGCAAAACCGTACTGCTCGAACCGGACCGGCAATCCCGTCTCGCCGTCAATGTACAGGCGGGTCTTTTGAGACTTGAACTGCCGCCGCGGACGCGGATGGGACGACTCGATCACCTCACAGGGGCGGCCTCGCAGCTTGGCGTCCGGATAGAATTGGACGTCAATTTCGCCGTACAGGCTTTCCCGCTTCCATTGGGTGATGATTGTTTCGAGCATCGGCCGCATGCCGGTCTCGGTGATCGGATGGCCGCCCTCGCCGAGGGCAGCCGGATTGTGTGGATCGAGCGACACGGTTCCGGCCAATGATGAAAGTCCGCTCCCTCCGCGGGTCAGCAAGCGGCCTTCGTTTTCTCCTCGAACAAACAGCACCTCTCGTCCGGCGAACGGTTCGCCGTACTTGAGGTAGATGCTCAGAGGTTCTTCGCGGAGCTTCATGTGCATGGTCTGTTCAACAAGGCGCTCCTCCAGGCGTTCGCGCTTCGTGAGCGTCGTTTCGTAATCAGCGACGGACTTCAGTTTGGCGAGCGACCGTTGGGCGAGGCGAATCGCCGGCGCGAGGGGATGTTCGATGCCCCCAGCCGATGCGGCTGCGACCCGCGGAGCATCCCCGGGTGACTCGTGTTCGTCCGTCGCCCCGATCGGAACCGGATCCGTCAGTTCCGCAGGTTGGGGTGGCGCATCCTCTGCATGGAGGCTGCGGCCAATGAGCCCCCCCATGAACAGCAGCAGCAGCAGGCCTCCCCGCCGGCACATGATGGCACCAACCGTCATCGTTCTCCTCCTTCCTCATGTACCGGCAGCCCGCCATGAGGCCGACGATTCTGCGATTACGGACTTTTCAAGGCGTTCACGTCGTCTTTCACGTCGTTGATCTTGTCCAGCGAGATAATCCCCACGGTGAGACCGGCCACTCCCAGTCCGATGGTGGTCCAGTCGGCCAGGGCGCCCGTGCCGTATTGGGCTCGCATGACGGGCCGCTGGGCCATTACCAGTGCCTGTGTCCGGGCGGAAGGCGGGGCGATGTTCTTCGGCCATAAACGATACAGCCCGCTGCCCTGGACGGTGGCGATGGTGTAGACACCGGCGCGAAGCCCCTTGGCCGAAAATTCGCCCTTCTTGTTCGTCAGCATCTTATGCAGCAGCTCGTCGCCCTGACGGATCACCACCTGGGCCCCGTCCACGGGTTTGCCGTTTTCGGTGAGCACGCGGCCACGGACGACACCATCTTCCGACAGCGCCACATCCACGACCGGCACAGGCCGCTTCTCGAACGTGGACAGCGTCTTTTTCGCTGTGACCGCCGGTGCGGCGGATGCTTTGGGGGCGGCTGTCGGCCGGCTTTGGGCAAACGCGCCCGAGGAGGCCGCCACGAGGACACCGATTGTAAGAACGGGAACAGCCGCGTTGCGGGAAAGCGCAGTCATGGGAATCCTTTCACAGTGACTTGAAAGATCGAAAGTGACGGGCCAATTGGCGTTGGGGCTCGGGCAGCTGGGCGGCTAGTCTCTCGCTGAGCTGGCCGGCCGGATTGCCGATCCGAACGTCGTACAGATAGTTGCTGAGCGACTGCCGCGCTTGCTGAGGACCGTGGAGCATGAAGTGCACCCATGCCCAACTGTCGCGGTAGTCGTTGCCATTCATTTCGTCGAGTTCGTCCATCGATTCCAGCGCGGCGAGCGACGGCCGCCAGCGGAGCAACAGCGCGCGGCGAACACTCCGATGATGCGGATTGCCGGATGCTCGCAGCCCTGCTGGCACTTCGAAGTACTCAGCGAAACCCTCGTCGAGCCACATCGGCACATAGGGCAGGGCGTTGTGCAGAATCGCGTGCGTGCACTCGTGGCGTACATCCACCTCGAAACCACGGTGTCGGTACACGTACACGCGGCTGCGATCAGTCCCCTGAACGAACAACGCGACCCGCGAAGCTCCCTCCGGCACGCGCACAGAGAGAAATCTCTGGTAACTACGACGAGTTCCGAATAGGTTGACTTCGATCGGCCGGTCGTTCGCTTCGATTCCCAGCATCGACTCGATGTCATTCCGTAACTCAGGGAGTTCCGCCAGCAGCGACTGTCCCCGGTCGTCGGCGAGTGAAAACTCCGACCGCACCTCGAACAGGCCGACTGTCCGCTCTTCGAGCCAATCGGCCCGCGCGAACGCCGGTAGCAGCAGCATGCCGCAATATATTGCGACAGCGCATGCGATTCGCTCGGATCGCAGCGGCGGTTGCATGAACTCACCAGCCGGAGGGTCAATGAGGGAGAAGGAAGGGAAGTCCGTATCGACGCCGCATGCGACGGTGCGGCACGGAAGCCGCGGCGGGAATCAACGAGTGTCGCATCCGGAACGACCGTGCATGAGAAGGCACAGCCGCGACAGGCGGGCGGAGTATACTCACACGCCGATCGACGTCAAGCCGATTTTGCCGGTCGGCGGAGCGGGCGCGCATCCATTCGATGGGGGCGTTCGCTTGTTTCGGGGTGGCTGAGGCGCTGTCGAGGCTACGAAAACGTGTCCTCGGGCCGAACATGGGGGCCGTGACGCGGTCCGTCCACCGTCCACCGCCTCAGAGTTCCGTGCGGCTCAGCAATCATCGATTCCACGTCGCCCCAGCTACTCCACCATCGAGCCCGACGCGCCGGCGGAGCGGCAACTGCAATTGTCCGATCAGCGGCCCCGCGATAACATCCGGACCGCTTTGATTGACCCCGGGAAAAGGAATTCCTGCTGATGAATGTCCGATTCGGCGGCTCGTTCGCCATGCTGTTGGTGACAACTTTGCTTGTCGCCATTCCCTTGGCGGTGATGTTCGGATTGCCGCACTTTGCGTCGCTCTCCGCGACGACGGAGCCGGCTTCCGACGACATCGTCCGCCAACCGTTTTCGGACGTCGTCACCGCAGTCGCTTCGCCTTCGAGTGAACCTGTGACCGAGCTGCCGGGCGATGTTCCCACGAGCCCCGCCCGCGGCGGCATGTCGGCCATGCGGGATCAGCAACCGCAAATTCACGGGAGGGCACCCAGGCCCGCCCCGTTAATGGAGTCAGCCCCGCTCATCGACAACCATCAGGCCGACACACGTCACGGGCACGGAGCGCCCGCCTCCCCGTCACGCGTTCCGGCGTCCTGCGTTGTGCCCTCGGAGGAGCACGCGATCGCCCCGTCGCCCATGACTGCCGGCAGCGATTCCTCATGGGAAAACGCCGCCCAGCAGTTGCAGGAGATGGGGGTCGACGATTACCGCCTCGAACGCGGGCACAACGGCGACTCGTATCTGTTTATCTGCCAGTTCGCCCCCGGCGGAGACGCCCGCATCATCCAGCGATTCGAATCCGAGGCCGCCGAACCGTTCGACGCCGTCCAACAGGTCCTCACTCAAATGGGCCGCTGGCGCGAACGGATGGAGTCGTTCCCTTTGCATTCGCGTTAACCGATTCTCAACCCCAACGACCAACGCTTGCGGCTTAGCACCAGCCAATCGCCCCACGGCCGGACCGGTCCCCGATGCTCCGTCCCCCCTCGACGACGACGATTGATCGCCTCGCCGATGCGTCTTCGGCGGGGGCGTGGCGATGGTGTTTCTTGCGTCTGCCGCAACAGGCCGACGATCGGGATCTGTTCGGCAGCGGCCCGGCACCGTTCCGCCGCACGCCAAAGATGGCCCGCGTCGAGGCCGCGCTGCTAGTCGCCGATGCGGCCCTCTCGACCCGCAAACTGGCCCACTTCGCCATGCTGGCCGATGCCACCGAAGCCCGCACGCTCATCGACCAACTCAACGTCGCCTACGACCAGACCCGCTCCGCCTTTCGCATCGAACGGGTGGCGACCGGCTATCAAATGCTCACGCGGCCCAAGTTCGCCCCCTGGCTCGACAAGCTGCATCAGCGTCAGGCGCGGCTCAAACTCTCCGCCCCGGCGATGGAAACGCTCGCCATCGTCGCCTACCGGCAGCCGATCACCCGTGCCGACATCGAAGCCGTGCGAGGCGTGGCGGCTGCCGAGATGCTCAAGCAACTGATGGAACGCCATCTCGTCCGCATCATCGGCGAAGACGATTCCCTCGGCCGCCCCTACCTCTATGGCACGACCCGCCACTTTCTCGAACTGTTCGGCCTCCGCAACACGGCCGACCTCCCCATGGCCGACCAACTGTGCGTTGAAAAACCGCCGACGGGAGAAGACGTCGCCGCAGAGCCATCGGCGAAACACACTGAGCCGGGCGACTCCTCCGAGAATGAATCGGTCAACCCGGCCGCATGACGAACTAAGGATCGCGGACGAACCGGATCGGGGCCGTTCTTCCGGGAGGGCGAGGCTCCCACCGAGCCGCGACGTGACGGTTCGGCCACAATTATTCGAACTCGCTCTCCTGCGGGTGCCGATCCCCGCCGGGTGGCCCAGCCGAATCGGCTGGGTGCCGCAGGCACAAGATGCCACAATCCGCTCACATTCCGTCTCGAAGGTCCGGATGCCAACTGTCAATCATCCTGTCGCTTCGCGACCCAGCCGTGCCGGCCGGGCCACCCAGTGATCAGCCCTGGGCCCGCAACACCGTTTCCAGCCAATCCCGGAGGTCCGAACGACCGGTTGCTTCCAGGATTTCTCTGTCCCAGCGATTCGCGACCGGAACGGAGCGATTGGGGCGGCACGGGTCCCATTCAATCTCGTAACGGATACCGGAAATTCAACGATGCGGCCAGCGGTGGTACGGCGTTTCGTGGCCTCCCGTGTTCGATTAACCAGGTATCGTCGCAACCGTTGGTCGACAAGGGAATGTGTGGGATGGCCTCGAAGACTCGCATGCCGTTGCCTGTGGTACGGCGATGTCTCCGGCGGATTGTGGCGGCGGTTGGTTCGATGGGGTTCGTTGTGCGTCAGTGCCGCCTGCAACATGCGTCTGGCCCCCTCGTGAACAATCTCATCCCGTGGACTGCGTGATTCAAAGTCCGCCCGAAACTCCAGCACCTCACGTTGGAGAGGCT
>JAJDEI010000158.1 GCA_029259845.1 Planctomycetaceae bacterium
AAACGATTTTCCCATGTTTGGCCTCCTTGCCAGTTGGACTGTTGTGACAATCGTCCTTCTGGCCTGAGAGGCCTTCTCTGTCTCTATCAATCGAAGACCCAATCACTTACGACACTTCAAGTGCCATTCGGGTCAGGCACCATTTCGTGGGAGGGCGGCGTTGACAAACATCCCGAGTTCTCGTCCCCACGAATTGGTGCCTGACCCCGACTACTCCGCTGACGCAGCCTTGCAACAAGAACTGACTGCACCCGTCCGCGACCGGATTGGAGCACGCCGGCCGACGGCGCCGTGCGGGCGTTTCCCACTGCCTGACTGACTGCACCGACAGGCAGCCGGTCGGACCTCGGCCGATCAGCCCATCCGTCTCACGAAGAACCTGCCGGGGCGACAGGGCGACACGGATGTTGACGAAACAACACGTGTTCCGATTTTCAACAAACCCGCAGGATGCGCCCCGTGATTCTGAAAACGGGAGAAAAGCCCCGATTTGTCCGATCCTGCGTCTCCGGAAAAACCTATGAGTTTAATGCAGGTATTTCCGAGTCGATCCGAGGGGTGACGTCATGCGAAATCGCTACAAACAACTCACGGCAATGATTCCGCCACGGAATCGAAGGGGGGCCTTTATGGTCCTGGCGTTTTTCTGTCTGATCGCCACGCTGGGGTTTGTGGCCTTCTCGATCGACACGGGCAACATCGCCCTGAACAAAACGATCATGCAGAACGCCGTCGACTCGGCGGCTCTCGCTGCGGCGATGGAAATCACCAGTGCCATTGAGAACGCGCCACCGACCGCCACCGACCCGACCGCCTACGCCCGGGAGCAGGCCAAACTCACGGCCGTCCACGTGGCCGACCTGAACGGCATCTTCATCGACCCGAACATCGACGTCGAGTTCGGCCTCAGGTCTTACAACGATCAGACGGGCCAGTTTGAGGTCCAATGGGGCGTCGAACCGTCCAATGCCGTCAAGGTGATCGCCCGCAAAGACAACGATGACTCCACTGCTCCGGACGCCAAGCTGCCCATGATGTTCGCCGGCGTGCTCGGCGACGAGAAGGTCCGCATGCAGTCTGAGGCCATCGCCTACATCGAGTCCCGCGACATTGCCGTCGTGCTCGACTTCTCCGGCTCCATGCGATTTGACAGCCTGTTTCGCTGGGATTCGGTCAGCAGACTGGGTGCTGATGCCATCCGTGGCAACCTGCGGCAGATGTATTGGGAGTTGGAACTGGCCGATGGACAACTCGGCACGCTGGACCACTCCAATCCCGACGACCCCAACTCCCCAATCGACGCCGAAACCAAGTGGTTGGTCGTGCACGGCAATCCGCCGACTCCTTCCGATCCGCAGATCGACGTCACGTTTATGTACGACGATGCTTTGGTTCAGTCAGACACGGCGTTCTCCAAGGTCGAACTCAAGTTTGGAAATCGTTGGCAAACCTTCGCGAACCTGAATGCAACGTCCGGTACGTTCTCGGGGACCGGCGGCTACTCCGGCGACAACATCGACGCCGTCAGAGTCACTGTGGAAATGGCCGGCAGCAGCGGCCCGGTCACCCAGAGGGATCCCACCGTGACGGTGACGGTCGATCCCACCACAAACGAGGTGACCGCCAGCATCACGAGAGGATCGCTGAAAAAATTCAAAATCTGGTACACCGACGGATCCAGCGAGTGGAACTACGCTCCCACCGGTTCGTCGTACACCATCTCTGCCAACGCCTCGAAGACGATTCAGGACGTCAAGGTGTATAGGACGGGTGGGTACAGCAAGAAGTTCTACGGCTTTGACAGCTTGGCCGGCAGCGATTATGTCGAGACCTTTACCGACGACAATGCCGCGGTGAAGGAGTATTTCGGACTGAACGGCGTGAGTTACCCGTACCCGTCCGGCAGTTGGGACAGCTACATCGACTATGTCCGCAGCGACTCAGATGTCAATCGCGGCGGCCACCGTGAAACATTCGGCGGCATCTCCTTCATGCACTACATCCTGGAGCAGAAGCCGTACCACTCGCAAACGCCCGCTTTGGCAAAGACGTCGCACTTCCCGTTTCACGCTGTGCGTGCGGGGAACGAACTATTCGTCGACTTTCTGTCCAACCTGGGCTTCGGCGACCACGTCGGACTGGTCAGCTACGACCAGTATAAGAGAACGGAAATGGTCCTGAGCGAGGATGGCCAAGCGATCGATCTTTCTGCGGATCCGCTCGGCGACCACTACGCTTCGATCAAGACGATCATGCAGTACAAGCAGGCCAGCCATTACTACGCCCGCACAAACACCGGCGGCGGCATTCGCGAAGCCCGCAGCATGCTGGACAGCTACGGACGCGGCGGTGCCCGTCCGACCATCCTGCTCATGACTGACGGCAACGCCAACGTCTATGAAAACACCGCCGGGCAAAACCACCTGCAGGGCAGCTTCTCCAATGACGGCTACTACAGCATGCCTCCCGGCTTTGACTGGTCGCTGCTGGAGTACCCCGACGGATCGTCGTTCTATATCTCGGACACCGGCTCATACACGTCGCGGTCGCGCATCTTCGCCCTTTCACAGGCCTACCAGGCAGCCGAAGAAGGCGTCACCGTGCATACGCTGGCCGTTGGAGCGGGAGCGGACCGGGACTTGATGAAGGCCATCGCCTGGTTGGGCGGAGGCGAGTTCATCTCCGTGCAGGGAGACCTGTCCGTCGCTGATCTCATGGACGAGGTGGAAGCGGGCTTCTACCGCATCGCCGCGCTCGTGCCACCGGCGCGGCTGGCCGATCCGGCTGCCGCCACTCCGTGACGACCCGCTTGGAGTATTCGAAGCCCACGGGTTGCAACCCGTGGGCTTTGTTGCATGGCACGAACCAGTTGCATGGCACGATTCGCGCAGAACGCGATGCTCACCTGGATTCAGTCGCCAGCGCAAAATCGCCATGCATGTCCCGCCAGACGCAGTGAATGTGGTTCGCCGGGTTGCCGGCGACGTCCGGCTGTGTGTTGACGAACTCGATCAGGAATGTCTCTCCCTGAATGCGATAGTAGTGGCCGATCCCCGGCCCGGCCGCTCCCGCCCACGCAAAGTGCACGTTCTCAAACCCCGCTGCGTCGATGGCGGCCAATCGTTGCTCGGCGATCGTTGCCGGCATGGCGCGGGCGTACTCCTCGATGAGTTTCCGCAGCAGCTTCTGTTGCACGGATCCCAAACGGCCGGCAGGAACTCCCGCCGGGGCATCGGTCGGCGGCTGCGGCTCACCGGCCGCGCGAATCTCTTTCGGCGCCCGCTCGGCAATCACGGCCGCCTTCCGTTGCGCGTCGTCCAAGCCGTTAATCAGCTCGAACGCCAACTGCTCTTCGGCGGCGAGAATCCTTGTGCCGACCGCGAAGCCGGACTTGTTCTCGTTCTTGACAACGCCGGGATTGGCAGCGAGAAACTGCGGCGTCGAGGAAACGACCTCGCCGTCCTTCACAACGAAGTTCAGCGAGAGATGGTGGCCCTCGATACTCAGTCCCCAGCGGTCGCCGGTCGGTGCGTCGAACAGCGTGAAGTAGTATCGCTGGGGATCCCGGACGAACCGTCCCTTGCCCTCGATCTCCGCCAGCAGTTGCTCGATCGCCATGATCTTCGACACTTTGCCGTAGCCGGACTTCGACAGAACGGCCCGCAGAAGCGTGTGAGCGGCCTTTCTCTGGCCGGGGGTCATGTGTTTCAGTTGCAGCCCTTTGCGATGGGCTTTGGGAATGAAATGCCAATTGACCCGCTGCGCGGCGTCGTCGTCATAAGAGAGCAGGGCGGTCGTCCGCTGATCGTCGTCGAGCAGCTCGAGAAACCGTTCCGCCGCTTCCGACATCTCCCCGGCGGGCGACGTCGTTCGGTAAAACGTCCATCCGGCGACCGGCGTCGAAAGCACCAGCAACAACAGCAACATCCCACGGGCATGGCGACGCATTACGGTGTCCTCGATAAGGGCGTGGAAAATTCAACGCCCCGATCGTACCCGCCGCGACGCCATCAGAAAAGCAAGCCGACGGGACGTCAGCGCCTCACGGGACTGAAGGCGTCCGGGTCGACGCTCGGTGGCAGGACCAGATCGCTGGCGGTGCGTGTCGGTGGCTCCGGCTGAGCCGCGCCGCCTGCCGATCCGCGCGGCGGCAGGAACGGCGATGCTCCCGGTTCCGCTGCATTACGAAACGGATCAACCCGAGACGGCTCGGCGAGACCGGAGCCGGCGGGCGGCGATGCCTCTTTCGTGACGAATTGCTCGCCTCCCTCAGGCTCACTCCCTGCCGGCTCGCCCAGTTCGACCGCATCAGCTTGTTGAAGGAGTGTTTTCGGTTCCTGCGGCTGGATGAGGCCCGCGTCGAGCAGCATCGCATAGGTCAGCACCGCCAGGATTGAGTAGGCCACCACGTTGGGGACAAACGGCTTGCCGAACAGCTTCATGGCGCTGCCGGCGGATTTTTTCAGCTTGATGTGGACGCCCGCCCATTGCACGCTGTACATCTCGTCCAACAGCAGGTGTGAGAAAAACCCGGTCGCCGTCCCGCACGCCATCAACAGCTTGACCGTCGTCAAATTGCTGGGATAGACGAGGTACGTCGCCTCGGCGGCGATCGCCATCGCCGGGAAGCTGTGGAACATTCCCCGATGCACGGAGGCATTCCCGATGAGCGCGGAGCCGCCGTAGCGGATCGCCAGATACATCACCACGATCAGCAGCATGGTGGTTTCCGTATCGTTAGGGAGACCCAGCCAGCCGATCACCCGCCCCACCAGAGCAAGCGGGGCGACCGCCGCGAGAAGCCCGAACATTTCCCGGACCGGCCGCCCGGATTCCGAGTCGAGATCCGGCAGCATCCCCCCCAGGGCCGTCAGCCAAGCGGCCAGCGCCCCCTGGGCGGGAGTGAAATCGAGGGCGAAGGTCGCCCCCAGTCCGTACCCGACCCCCAGCATCGTGCTGAGGGTAATATGCTCCCGATAAGCCGCCATGCGTCCATCCGTAGAACGGCGAATGCGATCATTCCGCCCGAAAGGCGCGGCACTGTATCAGGAGATCGGGATTTGCGGCAACGCCGGTTTGGGGGCCTCTCGACCGCAACTCTCTTGTCGAGAGATCATTCCAGTGATCCTCACGAATAAACCGGGCGTATGGAACGAAAGGAGTAACTCAAGTGACAGCGATGGGCGGATGGAGCAGGCGGCGGAGACAGGAGGAGTCGCTACCTGAACGCTGCACGAGTATTATTCAGTGACACCGCTTCGGGAAACCTTGCACGCGATAGAGGCGTCTCCTGTGTCAAAGAATGGCGACTCAGACGGAATCTCGACCAAGGTGATGGTGCTCGGCGTGATGCTGTTGATCGCTTACCTCTGTTGGGCGATTGCGGCTTCCGCATCCATCGGGCCGTCATCTGAAGCCCCAGGATATGGTCGCGGGCTATGGCTCATGGCCAAGGCTTTCCTGTCGTTCCTGACAACCTCACTGCGCTTCGACAAAGCCCCCGCCGTGCTTGAGAATGCGTTGAGGTCCGAACGGTGGATTCTGGTCCTGTTTGCAGTCTTGGAAATCGCGGCTGTGCTCTTCGGCGTATGGGTCAAAACGCTCGATACGAAGCTCAATGCTCCGAAAGACAAGACGCGGCGTCAGTGACAATTCTCTTCGTCCCCAAGCTGGAATTCGGGAAGGAATTGATTCCCACTTTCTAAGCGTGCCATGTGACCAACGATCGAATGAGGGCACTCCTTCCGATGATCTATTGCCCGGCACCATCGATCTGCCGTCGGATAAAGGCCGCCCGCACATCGCGCATTTTCGATCCGTGCTTGCCGACCCAGATTAGATGTCCTCCCGCGTGTAAATCGCAGAACTCGGCATCTCGGATACAGTTCATCGCCCACTCCACGTGAGCAAACGGAACCAATGGGTCTGCACGATCGTGGAGAATCAGTGTCGGACAGCGGACCGAGTCGGGCCTCAACCAATCCTCGTCAACCGCGTTGGCCCAGTCGTTCTCAATCCCAGCCGGTAGCCGGGCGCAGCGTAGCTCGGATTCGACGAGCAGCGGGACGAGCGCGTTCGTCGCTTCGTCGTCATAGAGTTCAGCCTGTCGTTCGCCACTCATATAACTCACAACGCCGTTGGGGTCTCGCCGCAACTTGTGCATCTCCCATCGAAACCCGATGCGAAGAATCGGCAAGCAGAGGCGGTGATACCGAAACAGCGGATACAGCCATCGCAGTTGCCGAGGCATCCAACGACTTGACGTGAACGGGTGACACAAGGCGCATTGAAGGATTAGAGCGGTTGCTCTGCCGGGATGTTGTGCCGCAAAGCTGCATGCCGGCAGTCCGCCTCCGGACGTGCCGATGACAACAGCCCGCTCGATATTGAGTTGTTCGAGAAGCTCCGCCGCCAGGTCAGCGCAGTCATTCGGCGATCGCCCGCAAGCGAGCGACGTCCCGAAATAGCCTGGCCGGTTGGGAACAATGAGCCGAAAGCCATCTTCCAGAAGCAATCGCTCCATGATGACAGCCGCGTCGTTCCCAGCTCCCGTCCCATGGAAATACAGAATCGCCGGACCTCGGCCAACGTCGGCAAATTCAACAAGTCCTTTTGACGTCTCCATCTGCTGGTTGTGGATCGCACCAGCGAACCAGGAGTTCTCCCCATTGCTCACTTAAGGGCCTCTTGGACGTCCGTTCCCAAACCGCGGTTCGGGAACGAAGGTGCTCTTTGATCTGATATTTCAGATCTCAGATTAGAAATCCCCGATCTCAGATTCCCGCCTGCGCTCTACGAGTCGTTCACGGTCGTGCAGGGGGTCTTGCGGGCGATGCGTTTGAGCAGGCCGGTGAGGACTTTGCCGGGGCCGATTTCGTAGAACTCGTTGATGCCAGCCGCCAGCATGGTCCGGACCGAATCTTCCCAGCGGACCGGGCTGACGACCTGCCGCACGAGAATGTCTTTGAGCTCCGCCGGCTCGGAGTGAGTTTCCGCATCGACGTTTGAGTAGACCGGGATCTCCGGAGCTTTGATGTCGACCGACGCCAGTGCCTCGGCGAGGCGCTGGTCGGCCGGCTCCATCAGGGACGTGTGAAACGCACCGGCGACCGCGAGCGGCACGGCTCGTCCGCCCGCCGCGTCGGCCAGTTCCGCAGCCAGTTCGCAGGCGGCGTTGTCGCCCGACACGACCGTGTTGCCGGGACAAAGGTAGTTGGCGATTTGCAGCGTGCAATCACCGCGGGCCTGCTCGCAGATTTCCTCGACCTGCGGGATCTCCAGCAGCAACATGCTGACCATGCCGGACGGCGTCGCATCGGCCGCATCCTGCATCGCCTGTCCCCGCTGCTGAACGGTCCGCAATCCGTCTTCAAAGGACAGGGCCCCGGAAAAGACAAGGGCCGTGTACTCTCCCAGACTGAGTCCGGCCGCCATTTCGCAGGCGAGGACGACGTCCGGAGAATCGGCGCGGAGTTTCTCCAGTGCGGCGAGACTCGTCACAAAAATGGCCGGTTGGCTGATGACGGTCGAGTCCAGTTCGTCCGCCGGTCCCTCGAAACACAGCTTGGCGAGGTTGTAGCCGAGGATGTCGTTGGCCTGTTCGTACAGCCGCGCAGCGGCAGGGTACTGTTCGGCGATTGTCTTGCCCATGCCAACATGCTGGGCCCCCTGGCCGGGGAACAGGAACGCAATGCGGCTCATCACGCGTCTCCGAGTGCGGGGCGCGACTTGCGAGAGACACCCGGTGTCTCACTTGGAAACTGATGCCCGGTATCCGGATGCCCGTCGTATTTACGAAGATCGTTTGTTCGAGAATGAAGACACCGGGTATCTGGGCGAGTATTCATGGCTTGCTTCACTCGCCTCCCGTGTGGGCCGCCAGTTGCTCGACAATGAGATCGTTGACGTGCTGGTCCTTCAGCCGCATGGCTCCGCTGAGGGCGTTGGAAATTGACCGGGCGTCGCTGGAACCATGGCCGATGAGACAAATGCCGTCAATTCCCAGTAGCGGCGCCCCGCCGACCTCGTTGTGCTCGAACGACTTGCTGACCTCCTCGAAGGCCGCCTTGGCCAGATACTTTTCGTTCTCCAACGATTTGAGCACGGCCCCCGCCAGCATCTTCATCATCATCGAAGCGATGCCCTCGCTCACCTTGAGGACGACATTGCCGACGAACCCTTCACAGATGAGGACGTCGGCCAGTCCTTCGTACAGCCCCCGGCCTTCGACGTTGCCCACGTAGGCGTCTTTGAGCCCGCTGTTGAGCAAGAACTGATGCGTTTCTCGCGCCAGTTCGTTCCCTTTGCCTTCCTCGGTTCCGATGTTCATCAGGCCGATGCGAGGGTTGTCGATCCCCAGAATCTGTTTGGCGTAGATCGAGCCCATGATGCCGTACTGGAACAGATGCTCCGTCCGCGCGCCCGGATTGGCACCGACATCCATCAGCACGGAGCTTCCCTTGAGCGTGGGCAACGTAACGGCAATGCCGGGCCGTTTGACACCTTTGAGAAACAACCGTGTGCGCAAGCCTGCCGCGACGACCGCGCCGGTATTGCCTGCAGAGACGACCGCGTCGACCTGTTGGGTCGCCATCAGCTTCCAGCAGACGGCAATCGAGCAGTTGGGCTTCTTGCGGAGCGCATCAGTCGGCTTCTCGTGCATGCCAACGGCGCCCTCCGCCGGGGCGATCGTCAGTTGGTCACCGGAGTAGCCCCGATCTTCCAGCGCTTCGCGAAGAACCGGCTCATCACCGACGAGCAGGACTTCCAACTCCGGGTGCGCCTGGACAGCCGTGATCGCCCCATCGATGTTGATCGACGGAGCGTCGTCGCCCCCCATCGCGTCCAGCGCGATCCGCATGGTCGCTTAACCCTCTGTTTCAACGAGCGTGCGACCGTGGTAATGACCGCAGTTGGGGCAAACAACGTGAGAGGGCACAGCCGTCCCGCACTGCGCGCAGTACTGCAGCTTGGGAGCCCGGACGGAGTTGTGGCTCCGCCGTTTGCGGGACTGGGTCTTCGACATTCGGCGTTTGGGAACCGCCATCGTTCAGTGCCTTCCAGAAATCAACCGTGAACCAGAACCGTCAACCAACCCGAAGAACGGCCAACACGGGGCCATCGGAAGTGGGACAGAACGTCCATCGAGCGTTCAATCAAGGTCGAGCATCGTACGCCATCGCTCAGAACGGTGTCAACATACTCGATCGTACGTTTCAGGGCGGGGTGCATCCGCTCAATGGTGGGGGTGGCTGGGGCGATCTGACTCACCGGTTGGCGACCCGCGCGGAACTCTGGGGCTGTGGACGACGAACGCACCGCGTCGCGGCCCCAGTGTTCGGAATGAGGACTGTGTTCGTTGTCTCAATCGCGCCCCAGCCACCCGGAAATGGCCAAGCACCGCCAGCGGTACGGATGCACCCTCCAAGGCGGGGGCCATTACGCCGTTGTGCGGCGGGAAGAACATTGGTGAGCCGGGGGTTACCCCCCCTCGCTCACCTTGCACACATCACTCTGCCGGTTCGTCCGGAGCCGTCCCCGGAAGACTCGCCAGGGCTTCTTGCTCCGTCGCGAAATAGGGCCAGAGCTTGAACAGGCTCATGTTCTGCAGGACCTCCACCATCTGCGGGTTCGCTTCACAGATGACGGCCCGCCCCTGCCGATTCTTGACTTCGCGAGCCATCGACACCAGCGAGCCGATGAATTCGGAGCCAAAGTACTGCAGATTCTTCAGATTGAGGGCCAGATGGCTGATTTCCGACCGCATCAGCAGATCGCGAACCGAATTCGCCTCACGATGCAAGTCATTATAGCGAAACGTGTTCGGGTCGCCCTGTGGAGTAACCAGCAGCACGTTGTCGACCCGTTTCGTCTGAAAAATCTTGAGATGCTTGAGCATTGTGCACGATTCTACCACGTCTGGCCCAAAGGGGAACTGCGGAAACGGACTTCAGGTCGAGGTTTGCCTTCCCAGGTCGCACACCGGCCGGTTTCTCGGGTTCCGGGGGCAGTTGCCCGAAGAAACACCGCTGGAAGCGACACCGGATGTCCGGGCACACCATCGCCTCATGCCCTCGTCCGCCTTCCGGTAACGTTGACACCGCTGCCGATCAACAGGTTCCGCTCATACACCCACCGATAGAGACGTCCCTCCTTTTCCGGCGGCAGCACCGAGATGTCCTCGAAACCGGCTTCTCGGAACCAGCCGCGCAGCTCGTCGACGCGGTGATGGTGCTGATATTGCGGGGCGTACCAGTCGAACGTATCGCACAACCGGTTCTCATAACGGGGATGATTGCTGAAACTGACGACCTTATTGAGCGTCTGGTTGAGGACCGGCACGCCCCCTAGCGCGGCTCCCCAGCGGCACCAGCGCTCCAGCCGTTCCGGCGGCATCGTGGTTGTTCGGCTCCGAAGCCAGTCATTGATCGCCTCCTGCCACCACTGGCTGCGACGGTAGAGCCAGACCGACAGACGCCCGCCCGGTTTGACCATCGGGGCGACGGCGTCAAACACCTTTCGGGTGTCGGCATCGTGGTGCATCACACCAATCGAAAACGCGGCATCGAATGTCGCCGGCTCGAACGGCAGCCGCTTGAGGTCGCCCTGGACAAAGTGCACATCGGGCAAATGCCCGCAGAGCGACGCCGCCTTCTCGACCGCCTCCGTGTGGTCGACACCGACGACCGTGGCCCCCGCTTCGCCGGCGACTTTGGCGTACCGGCCGCCGCCGCAACCGGCGTCCAGGATCCGCAGCCCCGCCAACTCATCGAGCACCAGTCCCGTCTTCGCCTGAAACGTCGCCCGGTCTTCGTCGTCGTCCGCCACTTCGTACCGCGTCCACTGCCGGCCGAAACTCGACAGATGCTCGGACTGCGTGAACCGGGGAATGCCGCCCACGATAGGGTAGGCCACCGCCCCTTCCTTCGTCGCGAGTGACTGCGTGTCGCCGTTCAGAGTCAGAGGGAGACCCGTTTCCGGACAACGCAGCAGGGCCAACAAAGCGTCGTTCACGAGTCGGTCCGGAAGACAAACGAGAGGGGAGAATAAGGTCGAAGTGAGGCCCGACGGAGCGGCCTGCCGGTCTCGTAACCGGTCAGGGGGCATTCCCCGATTTCTTGATGAGAAAGACAACGCGGGCCGGGCCGTGACTGGCGAAGGGGACTCCAAACTTGCGTCGTTTGGTACCGTCGCTGTCGGGTGACGCCCGTTCCTTGAGACGTCGGTCGGAGTCCGACGACTCCGCGATTGCAGGCACGGCAGAATCCGGGGCGGCAGACTGTTGCCGCTGGCCCAACTCGGCCACGAAGTCGTCGGTCACCGGTGCCTGCAGGAACATTCCTGCCTGCGGTGCTGGGCGACCGTCCGCCGGAATCGCCCGCTGCTTGTCCGTATCAGGCGTCGGACCACGCTCGGTGCTCTCCGCAAGCAATGCGCCAGACGTGGGCGCGGCACTCGGAAACAACGGCGGCCCCGGAACCGCAGGCTTGACGACTGTTCCGTTCGAACTCTGTTTCATCATGGCCTGCCTGGAAGCGGGCGACCAGTCCACGGACGTCGCCACTCCCATCCCCTCGGTATCGAGGTCGTCCATGACGGCGGAAAACCGGCCCCAGTCGGATTCCACCAGAATCGCCACGCTTGACGCATCCACTGTGCCTGCTGCGTCGCCTGTGCCGTCAGCCTTGGTCTTTTCCATCGGGAGCGACTGGATGCCGTGTTGTGCGAGCAACAACCGAATCTGCCCGGCCGTCATCTGCACGTCGACAACCGTCACCGGAATTACGACCGTTTCGTCGGCGACCCGCCGAAGATACGTCATCACGTCGCCCGGTTGTGGGGTCCGGTCGTCGTGGACGACCTGCTGCGTGTACCAGTCTGCCGGAATCGATGCCGTGCGCACCAAAGACTCGTCCGAATCGCCAGTCGCAAGACCCGCGAGATCCGGATTCTCCGCCGGCTTTCCCGGAGAACCGGCCGCTGCCGCCGCCAGCCGTTCCCCTCCCGGTTCCGATGTCATCCCTAACCCTTCCCGCACCGACTCGGGAGAAGCTTCGCTGCGAGCAAGAGCCATTTCGGGCGAGACCGCAGGAATGGCGGCATCAATGGCTGCGAATGGGGCTGCGTTTTCCTGCCGCTGTCCCGCAAACTCGACCATCAAAAACAGCCCGGCAGCCGAAGCCGCCAGGATGCCTCCGGCGACCTGGACCCAGCGGCGCTGCAGCAGCGCCCGGGCCGGCGAAACGCGCGGCTTCTCCCGCGCTGGAGACGATTGAGACGACTCCGGCGATTGAATCGACGCCAGGATGGTGTCGCGGAGTCGCGGGGAAGGGACGGTCTCTCGCAGAGACTTCAAACTTTCGGAGAGTTGGGCGTACTCGTCCAGCACCTGCTGAGCGGCGGGCGACTTCTGGGCCGCGCGGCTGACTGCCGCACGTTCCTCGGCGGAGACCTCTCCGTCGAAGTAGGCCGACAACAGCGATTTGGGAAGGGGCGGTTTGGACATCGGTTCGGTTACCGTTCGTTCGTCAGGGCTCGGGCCAGTTTCTCGCGAAGTTCGCTGCGAGCCCGGTGAATGCGGCTGCGGACCGTCCCCACCGGACACGCAACCAATTCTGCAATCTCTTCGTAACTCAGGCCTTCCATTTCTCTCAGGATAATCACCGTGCGGAAATCTTCGGCCAGTTCTTCGAGGGCAGCGGAGACCAATGCCTGGGTCTCGCTGGTGTGCAGGCGGTAGGCGGGGTCCGACTCCGGACGGCTATCGGTGGGTTCTGTGCCAGTCTTGTCCCGAATGGCATCGACCGACGCCATGCCCGGTCGGCTGCGGCGGTGGCGGCTGATGGCCGTGTTATAGGCGATTCGGAACAACCAGGAATAAAACGCCGACTCCTGGCGAAACGTCTTCAACTTCTGGAATGCGAGGACGAACGCCTCCTGCACGACGTCCCGGGCCTCGTGGGCCGAGCCGACCATGTGCACCAGTGTCCCGTAAAGCCTTTCCTCGTAACGCGTTACCAAAACTCCGAACGCGTCCGTCTCTCCGGCCAGGCACTGGTTAATCAGTTGTTGATCGCTTGTGCTCACGTCGTTCACAGCGTTCGACGCTCCTCTGCCCGCACAAGTTCCCGAAATTCCACCGTTATCCTCCCCGGAACCTACCGAGCTGTCAACATGTGACGTCGTAGAAAGTTACGGCCACATCAGCCACGAAGGGACCGATATGTAAATAGCCCGTTGGACGTCCCTTGAATGAGGATGGACCGCGGATGACGCGGATCGGGAGGATTTCAGCGGATCAGCGTTCACGTGCCGCCGCAAGCCATCAGTCGGATGCGGAAATGTAGTCGGCAACGCATCACCAGACAGGGTGTATACGCGGGTGGCACGGCTGGGTGCCGCGGGCACAAGATGCCTCACACTGGGCTCGCAAATCAACTGGAACGTCCGGTCGCTGAGTGTGAGTCGTCGTGTCGCTTCGCGGCCCAGCCGCAGCGGCTGGGCCACCCGCCATCTCAACGGCATCGCGGGGATCGGCCGCCCGCAGGAGAGCGAATTGCGGCGATTGTGGCCGAATCGTGACGACGCGGCACAGCAGGAGCCTCGCCCTCCCGGAACAACACGTCATCAGCTCCCGGAGAGACTCTGAGCGCGGGATCGCTACGACCTATGCCGGCATCATGGTTGTTCGGCAGGAGGCGACTCGACGGGAATGTTCGGCAACGCGATCGGGACGGGAACGGTCATCAGGAGGGTCGGAGCGATGTAGACGAATTCGAGGCCCTCCGGGTCGGTCGGTACGTCTTCAAATCGATACGACAATTTGACGGCGGCCTCAGCCGCGGCTTGCGTGTCGAAACCGTTGTGCGACCAGCGGTCTGCCCGGCCGGGTAACCGCAGAAAGGCGTCGTTATGATAGGCCCATGTCCGATGAGACTCGAAGGCCGGTCCCCCCTGATCGTAAGCGACCCGCAAATCGATCCGTACGGTCCCGGTGTCCGGCTGCTTTCCCGATGCCAACACGGCCCGGTCCAATGTGACGGTGACGCCGCCGCGACGACGGACAACTCGCTCCGCCGTGCTGAGGTTCCGGAAGACGAATGCCTCTTGCCCGGCCGCCACTTCGATTTCGATCCGACCGGTCATACCGACTCGATCACCGGACCAATCCCGGGAGACGACGAAGTCGGTCGAGAGCGGCACTGGTCCGGGCCGGTCCGCCGGCCTCTCGCGGCGAGCGTTCTTGTCCAGGGGTGCCAACACGTCGCCGGTCGCTGTCGGCCCCTTCGCCGTCGGTGGGGTCGCTGGTGGGCCGTTCGCTGACGATTCATTGGCCGATGAACCGCTTGCTGCCGCATCGCTCACCGTCAGTTGAAAGTAGGCATTGCTCACGCGGACAAACAACGGGCGCAGCCGGGGCTCGGCGGCGACGTCATAGCGGACACGGATCACTTTTCGGGTGCGGTCGGTGAAATCGGGCCGAAGCGTGACGCTCCGCACGGCGATGCGAAACGCTCCGACGTTGGACGTCGCGATTGCCTGTTCATCGACGGTCGGCTTCGGCACGATTTCCAGGACGCCGTCCTCGGGGCTGAATCGAACGGCCAATTCCGGACGCCGGCCAATCGTCTCCATGCAGTCCCAGAACGGTTCCGCCTGCCAGACACATGAGAGTGGCTCCTTGAGCGTTTCGGGGGACAGTGACATCGTTCGCACGGTGTTTCCGGTCTGCGTGGCAATCTGACGGACGACCTCGCGTAGAGAATGTGTCCCGTTGAGCGTCACGCGGCTCGGGCGGACCGACTGCTTCGCCTGTGTTCGTTCGAGACTCTCTCGCACACGTCTCACCGCGTCCCGGGCGGCTGCCGATCGGATGCGACCGGGAGCGGGAAGGTGCGTCAGGACGTCCGGCCCCAGCGATTGCAGTTTGCGTTCCGCAGCGGCGCGCTCCGAGAGACGGTCGCTGTCCAGTTGCTGAACCAACCGGCCCACGACCTCACCGGTCACTTCATCAGCCGCCGCGCTGGCCGATGCGGCGGCTCCCATGACCAACAGCGTGACGATCAGTGCGGCACGCCGAACGTCACATCGTCCCGTTGCGCGCAATTCGAGGAGTCGTCGTGTTCCAAGCGTGCGATTGCTCACGATCATCTCCGATTTCGAACGGCGTGTTTCGTGATGCGCCACGGCCGGTGCCCCCGTCGGTCCGGAACACGGACGGGTGCCCAGACACCCGGTGTCTCGATTCCGGAATGGCCATCCTCGACGAATCCGGCTTCACATCCTCTTCAGGCCGTGATCCACGAAGCGCGACACCGGGTGTCTTCCGCAACACACACCCTCCATTGTTTCTCCAATCGCTCCGGCCGTCCCAACCCGCGCCCGGTCCGGATTCCGTGTTGCGAAAAGTCAACGTGCGCCCTGACGACTGGGGGAATTCCCCGCTGCCTCCAGTGTAGACCGGACGCTGTCGGCAGAGAACCGGCAAGATTTCAGTCCGACCGGACGCTTGCGCCAATTTCTTGTCCTACGTTTGTATCTCAGGGTCACTGAATCCATTTGATGAGCGGATTGCCATGCTTGCGAACAGTCGTTTGGCGGGATTGTTGATCACTGCGGCGATCGTCGGCATCGTGAATCCGGCCGTCGCCGCCCCGTTGTTGGAGCTGACGGTCGGCAACGACGCCTATGTCGGCAAGTCGCTCGCTCATGACGAGAGCATCTGTTGGCTCGCCCAGCGGGACGGTCGCGTCACCGAGGTCTCTCTGAAAAAGGTGACTTCGTTCCGCACGGTGGACAAGACGTTCCGGAGCATGAAGACAATCGACATCCGCAACCAACTGCGGCAGGAGTTCGGACGGGGTTGGGAGATCACCAGCACGGGCCACTATCTCGTCTGTGCGCCGCAGGGACGCGCTCGGACGTTCGCCAAAGCGTTCGAGGACCTGTATCGCTCGTTCCGCAGTTACTTCTCCCGCCGCGGCTTTCAGTTGCCGCAACCGGAATTCCCGATGATCGCAGTCGTCTATCCGACGGTCAACGACTTTGCCGCCAACTGCGCCAAGGACGGCGTGCCGTACGTTCCGGGGCTGAAGGGCTACTATCATCGCCTGACCAATCGGACGAATCTCTTCGAAAGCGGCGACGGCAATCTGGCGACGGCAACAACGCGCGAAACCACAGGCCACGGTCTTCCGAATTCCCTCGCGAGTCGCCGCGGCGCAACACGATTCGAGGGTATCTGGGGACCGACGATCGAGATCGGGATTGGGGGCGGCGTTTCGCGAACCTCTCCTGAAGGCCAAATCGCAGCCTTCGCTGGGTCGAACTTCGGTTCCCCCGCACAAACTGCCGACCCGCTTGGGGGCGAATTTGCAGCTCCCGATTTCAGCGGACCGCTCTGGGACGGCAATATCCAGGCCGACCTGAAGAACACAATCGTCCACGAGGCGACCCATCAGGTGGCCTACAACCTGGGGCTGCACTCCCGCATTGGCGACAACCCGAAGTGGATCACCGAGGGACTGGCGACGATGTTTGAAGCGGAGGGGACCCGGAAGAACACCGGCGGGAAACAGCCCAAGCAGCGGCTGAACCAGGAACGTTTCGAACGATTCGCCGAGTATGTCCAGCGCCGCCGCAATCCGGGGTCTCTGGCCAAGTTCATTATGAACGGCCGCCTGTTTCGGACGAACGTCCTCGATGCCTACGCTCAGGCATGGGCGGTGACGTTCTTCCTCGCCGAGACACGATCCTCAAAGCATTCGAACTTCCTGAAGGCGGTCTCCGCCCGCGACCCGATGAAACCGTACAGCGCCGAAGAACGCCTTGCCGACTTTCAAGCCGCCTTCGGCAAGGACATCGACCGGCTGGAAGTGTCCTTCCTGCGGTTCATGGAAGACCTGCGATAGGGCACCCAATTCGGAAGTCGGAATTGGGAATGCGGAAATCCCGACTCCGTCTTTCGTCTTCCGCGTTCCGCCTTCCGAATTCCCACTTCGTCGCTCACGCCACGCGGGCCTGTCTTGCGACGGTTTCTTCAAGTTCGGCGAGAATCAGCGTGCCGCGGGCAACCGTGTAATCGGTGGCGTGCGCGGCGCGGACGTCTGAGATTTCGATCGGGAACATGGTGTCCTGCAGAATCTCCTCCATCAGCCCCGTAAAGCCGGCGACTTGCGTGGCCCCGCCCGTGCACACCAGCGGCATCGGTTGCGGGAGCGAGCGTACCGACGTCTGCCGGACCACTTCCACACGGAACTGGGCGAGAATGTCGCCGATCAGTTCCTCGTACAGCAACGCCAGCCGCTGCTCGCGTTCGCTAATCGGGTTGAGCACGGAGACCAACCGCGATTCCTTCCAGCGGGTGACGCCTGTCAAGTCGAGGTACCGGTTCCCCTGGGCGTCCCACAACAGGCTGTCCTCGCTCTCCGCCAACTGCTTGTCGATCCATCGGCCGCCTCGGGCGAGATGCGTCCGGACCAGTTCGCGGCCGCGATGCGCCAGGCTGGCGCGGCTTGCGCCGGCACCGATGTCCAACCCCAGGCCGGTGAATCCCTCATTCCCGAGCTCCGCCAGGATCACGGAACGCCCGCTCGGAACAATCCGGGGCTCGAACCCCTTGAGCCGGACGAGTTGGCTGAAGAACTTGCGGTCCGACAGTGTCTCGGCGTCGTGGATGTCACCGGGAACGGTCATCCAGCAAGGTTCCTCCGTGCTGTCGGACCGGGGAATCAGGCAGTCGACCAGCGATGCAATGACCTGCCGCGCGAGCGGATCCTCCTGTGGCATCCGCCCCGATGCCAGCAGCGGCACGCTGGGCATTTGCAACGTCTCCGCCAACTCCAGCGCCGCCTGCCCCACGACGAGCAGACTGTCTTCGCAGCGGGCAAAATTGGACGAAGTCCGCTCCAGCAATCGCCGGTGACCGGGCGTATCCGGGAGCGCGACGTACTCCGCCAGATTGCGGCGGCCGATGAGCCGTGTTCCCTGGCGCCGCAGCGAACGGAAATGCCGCGTTCCGATATCCAAAGCAATCGTCATCCACGTCTCTCCCGTTCCATGGCAATGAGGACCCGTTCCAGTAGTCGGGAATGCGGCTGAAGACCGGCCGGCTGGCGAGCGTCCACGTCGGTGGACTCGCTATCGTTCTTCATTTCCGTGCCGCTTATCTGATGGTCGGACGCAGCATCGCCGGTCGGTTCAACCGAATCGTCCCGCCGCATCGAATCGGCCGCTGCCGATGAATCCTTGCCGGCGACCATGAAGCGGCTCAGCGCGGCTCGGGCACGTTCCGGCGGTGACAGGGGGGGCCCCGGCGCGGCGGCCTTCGCCGGACCGGTCTTCGTCCCGCCGGCCAGTGACGGACCGGTGTTCGTCACGACGTTTCTTTTTGTCGCAACATCCCTTCCCTCGGCTCCCGTCTCTGCCATGAAGTGTGGGCCCATCAGCTCGTGTGGGTCGTCGAGCATCAAACGTCGCCGGCCAAGTTCTTCGCCGTGATAGTCCATCCGGTCCGGGAGTTGCGCCGGCTCTTCGATCATCGGCAAGTCGTTGTTGATGAGACGCTCCAGAACCTGACGGCGCGAAGGGGCGCTCGCCGTTTCGTCGCCGTTCGCCTGAATCGGCTCCGCAAAAGTCTGTGCTGTGCGATCAATGCGGGTCCAGGCGATGGAAACGGCAAAACACATGGCCGCCAAGGCAAGGACGCCGATCACGATCGTGGGTGTGCCGACCGCCGCCAACGCCCCGCGCTCGTCGGACGCCGCAGCTGTCGGCGACGGGTCCATCGGTGCAGGAATGGAACTGGCCAAGGGCAGGGCGAGCGGCAACTCCGCAGCCGGCTCAAAGTGTGTGGACGCCGCTTTGCCGAGAAGTTTCTCGAAGTCGGGATCACTCGGGTTCACGAGTGACGCCAACTTCGGGGGCTCGACCAACGGCGCGAGGTCCAGAAACGGGACTGCGGCGGTCTCGGCAACATCGGTGACGCCAGTGTCTGTGGTGGCGACGCGTGCCGCGGTCTCATCTCCGGCACGCGCGTCAAAGGGACTGACAAGATCTGCGACGCCTCCACCGGGGTCCGCCGCGCGACCTGCGACCACGGCGTGATCCAGAGTTTTCGGAGAACTTTTCGGAGAACTTTTCGGCGACTCTGACGGTGAGACCGTCGGTGAGCTTGCTGGTGTGACAGTCGGCAACGCCCCGGTGGGAATGTCCGGCGCGGCGATCGAATGCGGGCCTTTCACTCGGACTCCACCGTTTGGTTCATGGCCGGCGGAAGCGACGCGGTCTGCTGCCCTCGTCTGAGATTCGCTCCTCACCCGCACCGGAGAATCGCTCCTCACTCGCACCGAAAAAACCGTCGCGGCGGCAACGAATTGATCATCAAGGACTGAATCAACAGGCGGTTCGAGGGTCATCGGCATCACGGCGGGAAACCGGGTCTGGGCTGTCGCTTGCGTTCTCGCCAGCGCATCCGCATTCATCGATCCGCGATCGAAGACCAGAACGTCGCCGTCGGTCAAACGCCCGGGGAGCCCTTCTGCACGGGCAGGACGGGAACGACGGTCCGTGCGAATCACCCGCACCGTCTTGACGACTGCCGGAGACTGGCGCAGACCATGAACGACATGCGGGACGGTCGCATATCTGCCATCGAGCGTCACGATGACCGGCTGCCGGTCGAGGAGTCCGAGAAACGCGACGTACACCGTGTCGGGAACGGACGCGGCCTCGTCTGCCCCGCTTCGGCCATCCGCCACCGTCCGCCGCGAGATGCCGGACAGGTTCGGCTGTCCGTCTTCTCCGCCCTGAAACACGACGACGTCTCCGGGGAGAAGTGTTTCCGAGGTGTCCGGCGTGAAGAACACGCGAAGCCCCGCGCGGCCATCACGGATGACATGTGCCATCCGGGTGGCACCGTCGGTCAGGCCCCCCGCACGCTCCACGAGATCCGCCAGGGGAATGCCGGCATCCGGCGAGGAATAAACCCCTCGGTTCTTGACCGCTCCCATGATGCCGACGTAGGAAGCGCTCGCCTCAGCCATGCGGCGGTCCCGAACCCCCGCTTCCGGAGTCGCCCTGCGTGCACCAGGCGTTGCAACCCGTTGTCCTGGGATTGCACCAAGTCCGGGAGCGGCACCCTGTCCGGAGGCGGAACCGAAGCCCAACGTCACCAGGAGCGCAGCAAGAAGGCACAGGCAGTGCCGCCAGTGACTCCGGGACGAGCGGATGGGCCGCCGATCACAATGTTTGTTGCTTATCATGAACGGCACCTCGATCTTCGAGATCCTTCCGCGCAGAACCCCTCCCCGAATCGCGAAAGCATCGCGTATACTTGGGATAATCGGCCTACGAGTCACAATCGCATCACAGAATTCCAGTTCGTGCTCGATGTTCACTGGAAAAGAAACCCTTCCTAACCCATTATCGTTAGCGATGATATGATGTTCCCGCGCGGTCGCTGGGCTTTGGCGCCGGCCCGGGATCAACTGCGTAGTCGTGAGCCAGACAGACAGCCGCCTGTTTCTGGCCCCCTGTTTACGGCTCGAAGTGAGGTTTCCAACAGCCATGACTGCGGACGGCTCCCAGCATCGAAACGACGGTCTGAATCCGTCCTCTGCGCGCTCACCCTCCGTGCGACCAGGCAACCGTCAAGCGTCCGCGAACGAGCGGCTGCGGGAAATGTCCTGGCCTCACGCCGACTTGGGCGCGTGCCCTCCCAAGGACCGGTCCCGGCTGCTCGGCGAAATCACCGCCTCTGAGTTTGTGCTCATTATCGGGAACGATCTCCGCCTGATCCCTTTGCTCGTCGATTCGTTGTCGCAACGGTTTGTGGACTTCGGGATCTGTGATCGCGGTGCCGCCGGGCGGCTCGGCGTGGCGGTTGGAGAAGCAGTCGTCAATGCGATCGTGCATGGAAACCTGGAAGTCGGCTCCGAGATTCGCGACGATCCGGGGGACCTTTACGAGAAACTGATTGAGGCCCGCCGTCTTGATCCCCGCTTTCGCAAGCGGCGGATCCGACTCCTCTGCGAATTCAGCGACCAGCAGGGGAAGATCAGCGTCCGCGACGAAGGTCCCGGGTTCGATGTCTCGAAGGTTCCCGACCCCACCCAGGACGCCAACCTGTCCCTCCCCTATGGCCGCGGCATCCTGCTCATCCGTGCGTTCTTCGACGAAGTTGACTACAGTCCCAAAGGCGACTCCGTCACCATGCTCAAACGCCGGTCCGATCCTGCCGGAGCAACCCGACCGTGAGGTTCAGAACCACGCACGACGCAGCGAACATCAATCGAGCACCGAACGACGGTACCGAAAAACGCCAGGATCGCTGATTCACAGTTAACGAAACCGTGAGACCTGTCGTCGAAAAGGCGAAATCGAAATCTCAGTTTGACAATCTGAAATCTGAAATCTGACATCCCCGATCTGCAACCTGAGACTTGCCGTTCCACGCGAATCGCACGGAGGAATTCCGATGAAGGCTTCGATCCTCGGTTATCTCTGCTTTGTGGGGGCCGCGACGTTCACGACGGTCGTGCACGGGCAGGAGTCTTCGCCTCCGGCCAGCGCTTCGCCGGGTGCCTCGGACCACGCGCAACTCAAGCGGGATGCGGATGCGGCCTATCGAAAACGGGACTTCGCCGCCACCGTCCGGCTGACGTCGCAAGTTCTCGCCGACGCACCGACCGATGCCGTCGCCTTGTACCTGCGCGGCAGCGCGCGGGTCGAGCAGGGTATCGCCGCCGAGGACGCCAAACTGGTCCGTGAAGGGGTCGATGATGCCCGCCGCGCCATTCAGGCGAACCGTGCCAAAAACCCGAATTTCTACCTGCCCTACTTGTACGGCATGGCTCATCTGACCGCTCTGGAAGGAGACAAGAGCCATGCGGAAACGGCGGTGGCCGTTGCGACCAAGGTGGCCGCCCGCCCGGGCCTCGCCGCCGGTCCCAAGAGCAATATCCTGTACCAACGGGCCGTCGCCCATTCCAAGCTCGAAGATTATCGCAGTGCCGCAGACGATTTCCGGCAGACGTTGGTGCTCGCCCCGGACCATCTGGCGGCCAGCATGGCTCTCGCCGACGTTCTGGCCCGCGGCGGCGAGATACAGGCAGCTGGGGAAGCCTACACGGCCGCCGTTGAACGCTTCCCGGACAATCCGCTTGTCTACAACAATCGCGGGACGTTCTATCAGTCGCAAAAGCGGCATGCCGACGCGATTGCCGACTTCACACGGTCCCTCGAACTCAATCCGCGTCAGATCGAGGCCGCTCTCAACCGTGGATTTGCGCGGCTCAGCAACGGCGACTACCCGGACGCGCAAGCCGACTTTGCACATGTCATTGAAATGCAGCCGGACCATGCGCCGGCCCGTAGCCTGCTGGCCACCTCCGAGCTGCTTCAAGACAACATTCAGGGCGCCTTGCAGGATTATCTCAAGGTGATCGAACTCCGACCTTCGTATGCTCCCGCCAGAGCCGACATCGGATTCGCCTACTTCTTCGCTCGCCACTACGACACAGCCGCCCAGGCATTCGAGCAGGCGCTGACCCTCGCTCCGGAGTCCAGGTATCTCGTCCCCTGGCGATATGCGGCCCTGTCACTCGCCGGACATCAGGAGGCGGCCAACCAGGCGTACCGTTCCATCGCGGAAAAGCCAGCCGACAATCGCGACTGGTTCGACCTGCTCACCCTGTTTTTCATGGGAGAATTGCAAGAACCCGACCTGCTGGCCTCGATCGATTCTCAGAACACGGACCTGCGGGACGCCCAACTGTGCGAAGCCTATTATTTTATCGGCCTCCGTCTGCAGAAAGACGGGCAGGGTGATCCGGCCCGCTACTTCCATCGGGCCGTGGAGTCACGCTCGACCCAGCTCTCCGCCTACCGCGCCGCAACAATCGAGCTCAACCGCATCCGGCAATGAGACTCCGGCACGAATGTCGAGCGTACGGTCCTCATTCCCACGCCGACGGCTTTGCCGTCGGACTGCGGCGTAAGGGGTAACCGATAGACGGCAAAGCCGTCGGCTTGGGAGACGAAACGCCACGATGGCTGCGATTTCCGGGCACGTCCGGACGGGTAAGCGGAACGGTCACCTGCGGCTCTTGACGAGCACCCAGGAGTCGTCATTGACGGCCAGCATGTGATATTCCCAAGTGCCGTCAGCGCGTCTAAATCGGCAATCGATCAACGGCAGGCCCCACTCGTCGATCTCGTAGATGCGCTGCGAATAGCCTCTTGCGATCAGTCGCTTGTACAAGCGGCGCGTGTCGGGGTGAAAAGTATAACCCGGTTCGTCGACTCCGCTGGGCATCCGCACAATGCGGATTCGATCACCGACTCTCAGCTTTCGCCACGGCTCGATCACGGCAACGTTTCGGAGATGATTGTGCCCAGGTGAAACAGCTCAGTCGCATTGGACGATCACGGCGCTGGCTTGTCCGAACCGGGTGAGGTTCAGGTTGAGCACGCTCCGCAGTTTTGTTGATCGCGGTTCGCCCCGGACGATGTTCAAGTTGCACTGGGGATCGGGCGTGTCGCAGTGCAGGGTGGGGGGGATGACTCCGTGCTGCAGCGCGAGCAGGGATCCCGCCAGTTCGAGTGTCCCGCTGCCGGCTGCTGAGTTTCCGATCGCCCCTTTCAGAGAAGTGACCGGGATTTCGGCTCCGCGCGCCCCGAAGACCTCATGGATCGCTTGTGCCTCTTCGAGGTCAATGCGAGGTGATCCCAGTCCGTGGGCGTTGACGTGTCCGATGTCGTCCGGAGAGAGGTCGGCCGATCGCAGAGCGGCGCGCATCGCGTTCACAGCCGCCTGTTTGAAATTGCCTTCCACGCAGGACGATCCCCCGCCGCTCAGGCGACCGAGAATCGTCGCTCCCCGCGCCCGGGCGTGCCCTTCTTCCTCCAGGATCAACGAGCAGGCCCCTTCAGCAGCGACCTCTCCGGTTCGCTCCGTATCGAAAGGGCGGCAACTGGCAGCCGGGTCCTCGGCGCGGTAACCCAACTCCTGCCATAGCGCGGCGAGAATCACTTTGAACTGATGCAGCCTCGCCCCAGTCGCCCCGGCGATCATCACATCGGCGGCCCCTCGCTGAATCACGTGCAGCGCTTCCCGCATCGCCAAGTTGCCGGACGCTTCGTTTTGGGTCACCGAGTTACTCGGCCCGTGGGCATCGACAAATATGGCGATGTGGCACGCCGGCATGTTGGGGAGGTATTTCAGCAACCAGAGCGGCTCCATTTTGGAAAGGCCGTGTTTGGCCCAACGCTGCATCACAAACCTGCGGTCCTCGTCCACACAATTCCAACAGGGGTCGTTGAGCTGGGTGGGCGGGCTGTACATCAGATTGGCGCCGAAGTCGACGCCGATCCGGTCGTGGTCCAGGGACTCCAGGTCAAGCGCTGAGTCTTCGACGGCCATCATTGCCGACGCGGTCCCCATCTGAATGTCGCGGCACATCACCTTGATGCTTTTTCGCTGATTCTTGGGGACCCACTGACGGGCGACTTTCTCGTTGAAGTCGGCCACCTCGGCACCGACGAAACCGCCGGGAATGGATTTCTCCCCGTGGAACTGGTGTTCGACGGGGCCGACGCCGCTTCTGGCCGCCGCGAGGTTCACCCAGAACGTCTCCCGGCCGATCCCGATCGGACTGATGACCCCAACACCGGTGATGACGACGCGGCGGTCAGGAGTGTGGCGCTGACTCATACTTCCGTGGATGCCTCGATGAAATGACGGCTGCCGGCGACTGAAATCGAACGTCTGTGCAGTGCCCCGTCCTGCCGAAGCAGGGCCGTGCTGCCGAAGCAGGGCCACTCCACTTTCAGCTTGTCGGATTTCCGTCTGATACCCCGGCGAACTTCGCAGCGTTCGTTTGTCGCGTTTGTCGCCGAGTTCATCGCCAAACGGCGCGACACGCTGCCCGGCCAACCCCTCGCGACACGTTGCCCCGGTGAACAATGATGACCTTAAGGGATACCTGTTCTCAGCCCAAGCGTCAACGGTTGTTCCGCAGGGCCGTTCAAAGATTGAAGCTGGGGAACCTCGTCACCCGAAGCGTCAGCGAGGGACGAATCGCTCACTCACGTTCGCTTCCTCGCTGACGCTTCGGGTTACCATTGAGCTTGTCCCGGTCGGTCTTCTCCAAAGTGAAACTTTGAATGGCCCTTGGTTGTTCCGCAACCGACGGGCATTTGAAGGGCAGGAGCCGGTTGGTGGCGCGGCGTCTAACCATTCAGACCTGGGTGTCGCGACGGGTGATCGCATAACGGAGAGATGGAGTGACGGGGCACTGATTCGCTGCGCGCCGGGAAGCTCTCCCGAACTTTGTTTCGAACAGTCCCGGCACAATCTCACGCCGCGCTTACGTCCTGCGCTGCCCGACAACCGCGCGGAGGATTTGGGCCGCCTCAAGCACTTGTTCCCGGTCGAGATCGAGGTGCATGCAGGCACGCAACAGCCGTGGACCCAGGTCGTACAATCGAACGCCCCGTTCTCCGAGTCGCTTGACGAGCGATTCCGCCGGTCCCCTGTCCGGGTCCAGTTCGAAGAACACAAGATTCGTTTCGACCGTGTCCAGGTCGACCGACACCCCGTCGATCGTCGCCACTTCCGCAGCGAACAGGCGCGCGAGATCGTGATCCTCAGCAAGCCGGTCAACATGATGATCGAGGGCGTACACAGCCGCCGCTGCGACGATGCCCGCCTGTCGCAGCGCCCCGCCGAACAGCTTGCGGGCCCGCCGCGCACGGCCAATGGTCTCCGACGAACCGAGCAGGACCGACCCCATCGGACAGCCCAGGCCTTTCGAAAAACAGATCGAAATCGTGTCGGTACATTTGCCGATGTCGGCGGGCGAGTCTCCGGTGGCGACGCACGCATTGAACAGCCGTGCCCCGTCGAGGTGGACCTTCCATCCGTGCTCGCGGGCCCACTGGCCGACCCTTTGCAACTGTTCGAGCGGATATGTCCGCCCGCCGCCCAGGTTGGTCGGGTTCTCCAAAGACAGCAGCCGCGTCGGGCTGAAGTGCTGGTCGATTGGCCGCCACGCCTGTTCCAGGTGTTCGATATCCAACCGCCCACATTCGCCCGCAATCGTGCGGACGCTCACGCCGGACAGGGCCGCCGGGGCACCCGCTTCATAATTGCCGATGTGCGACGTCTGCTCGGCCAGCAGCTCATCGCCGGCCGTGCAATGCGCCCAGACACCCATCTGATTCGACTGCGTTCCCGAACAGGCAAAGACCGCCGCCTCCTTCCCGAACAGTTCCCGCATGCGGGCTTCCAACCGATTGACCGTCGGATCTTCACCCACCATGTCATCCCCAACTTCCGCGTTGGCCATCGCCTCCCGCATCGCGGGCGTGGGCCGGGTCACGGTATCACTGCGGAGATCAATCGGTGGCAGAGGCATTGAAACAGCTCAGGGATCGGCGGGGAGGGTTTGCCGATGAGCATCCAGTATCTAACATCAAACATCAAGCGACAATCACACCCATTATTCACGCCATGACCGCCAACATACCAACCATCGATTGCACGAAAGAAAACGCAGAGCGGCTGTTCGCCGAGCTGCGGGACAAGCTCAGTCCGCGGGGAAATGTTGTCTCCGAAGCGGGGCGACAGCGGACGGTGGATTTGTTCGGCGAACCGCTCACGCCGCAGCAGGTCGTCGTCCGCATCTGCGGGGACGTGCAGCAGGAGGGGCTGCCGGCAGTCCTCGATTACACGGAAAAGCTCGACGGCAAGCGTCTGACGGCAGAGACCGTTCGCGTCTCGCCGGACGAATTCGCCGCCGCGCATGCCGCTGCTCACGGTGATTATTTGGCGGCGATCCGCCGCATTCGTGAGAACATCGTCGAATTCCAACAGGCGGTCCTGCCCGGCGATGCGTATGTCGTCCGGGAATCGGGAGCGGCGCGGGTCGAGCTGCGGCAACGATATCTGCCGCTCAAACGAGTCGGCATCTGCGTCCCCGGCGGTGCGGCGGCGTATCCTTCCACGTTGCTGATGACGGCCGTCCCCGCCCAGGTTGCCGGCGTGGGCGAGATCGCCGTCGTCGTTCCGCCGACCAAATTTGGAGGCTACAACACCGACCTCCTCGCCGCATGCCATGAGCTCGGCATCGCCGAGGTCTACCGTATCGGCGGGGCACAAGCGGTCGCCGCGCTCGCCTATGGCGTCGACGGCATCCCCCGCGTGGACAAAATTGTCGGACCCGGAAACCTGTTCGTCGCACTGGCCAAACGGCATGTGTTCGGTGAAGTCGACATCGATTCGATCGCCGGCCCCAGCGAAGTCATCGTGCTCGCCGACGACTCGGCCCGGGCCGACTTCGTCGCCAGCGACCTCATCTCCCAAGCCGAGCACTCCCCCGGCTCCGGCGTGCTCATCACCTGGCACGAGCCGCTCATCGACGCCGTCCGGCAGGCGTTGGAATCACAACTCGCGCAGCTCGAACGAGGCGCTCTCGCCGAACAGTGTCTCGAGCAGTACGGAGCCCTTATTCTCGCCCATGATGAAGCAGAGGCATGCCGGCTCACCGACCTAATGGCTCCCGAACACCTGCACATTTCGACGACCGACCCCGAAGCGACGCTCGCGAGAATCCAGAACGCCGGGGCCATCTTCCTCGGCCATTACACGCCGGTCGCGCTCGGTGACTACGTCGCCGGCCCATCGCACGTTCTCCCCACCGGGGGCACGGCTCGTTTCGCCAATGGTCTTTGCGCGACCGATTTTCTTAAACGTTCTTCGGTCATCGCCTACAACGAAGCGGCCCTCGCTGCCGACGCCCCGGACGTCTGCCGCATGGCGACGAAAGAAGGCCTCACCGCGCACCGCGCGAGTATCGAGATTCGACTCGGCGAGTGAGCCGGTCAAGCTTGCCGATCGCGGCGCCCGTTCGTCTCCCATCACGGGGCCCTGCGAACGCCAGATGGCCCGGCGATCGGCACACGGCTGACCCTCCTTGACCGCTAAATCACTCAAGTTCGCTTTGGGTAAATGAGGACTCTTGTCCGAATTTGTCGGACACATTGAAAAGGTGCTTGCGATGCTTGACGGGGTGTCCGGAGAATGGGTAGACTGGGCGGCTACGCATGGACATTGATGTCCTGTGAAGCGAAGCAGTCATGGCGGGCCACATCTCCTCGCGTTCGACGAAAGAGGGACCTCAGCGTGATTCCGGCAAGCTCACGGCAATTGCCAGAGTTGCCTCTCGCTGTCCCTCCAGTAGTTTTCCCACCCTTCATTCCCAATGAAGGGGAGGCCGCGCGTGTCGAATGCGCGAGGTCGGTCCGTGCGTGGCGCGTGATGGGTGTGTTTCCTCACGCAGGCGGCCTTGGTCGCCATCCCGTAGTCCGACCTTGAAGGGAGAGTTCTCAGATGCAAGTTCGAAGACCACGTCGAAAATTGATCTGCGCACTGACGGTGGCTGCGCTATTCCTGGGCATTGCCCAGGCGGCCGATGCGAGCGGCTTTGGCCGCCACAGGATTATTGAAATCGTTTGGAAATACGTCTGCCTGCCAAGCGTGAACCACTACGGCCAACTGTCTCGCTATCACTGTAAGCAAACGAAGTGCAAGATCATTGTCAATCACAAGCGGCACACGTGCATCGCCATCTGCCGCGGGAAGGTGCGCAATAAGTCTCATCGTAACCAATGCTACTACAACATCGGGCTGATCCCCCCGTATTTGTGCGAATGCTGCGACTGGTACAAAGATATCTACAAGGTGTCTCGACAGGGCCGCTGTTTCGGGCTTGCCTGGGGCAAACACTACTACGATTGTGATGATGATTGACCAGATCATTGGTACGGTGAGCTTAGAGCCACGAACAGCAATCTCAATCCATGTTTTGACGCGATCGGGTGTCTCACGATATCCTCACTGTTTCTTAAATCGGCTGAAGCCTCGACGGTCGGAATGCTCGCCCTCTGAGGCGAGGCTCCGGCCGTTTTTCTTTCAGTGACAGGTTGAAGCGATGATGCAACGGCTTCTTCCTCGAGGCCATCCGATCTGCTGCTTTCACAGATATCTTGAGACTGTGAGGATGTGACGCTATGCCACGACTCGATTCCAAGTCGCGTGGTTTCACCTTGATTGAGTTACTGGTCGTCCTTGCGGTCATCGGGATTCTGATCGCGCTGCTGCTCCCCGCCGTGCAATCGGCACGCGCTGCGGCACGCCGGGCGCAATGCCAGGGGCGGCTGTCTCAACTCGGTCTGGCTCTGCACAACTATCACGAGACTCATCGCATCCTTCCCGCCGGCAGCTACGCGGTCGGCCCCTCGTTCATCCCGTTTTCAGGATGGGGATGGGGGGCGATGCTGTTACCACATGTTGAGCAGGGGGTGCTTTACGACACGATCGACTTTCACAGCGGCACGGCAGTCGGTGCCAACCGGGATGTGATCCGGCAGCCGGTTCCGTTCTGGCGGTGCCCCGCCGACCCGGCACCGGCCACCATTTCAGTCGTCCTTGCAGGCGTGGGGTCCATTCCTGTCGCTGCCGGCAACTATTGCGGGGTCGAACCAGTTCTGGCCGCGATGTCGCATACGCGATTTCGTGATGTGACTGACGGTCTGTCGCAAACTCTGTTCATCGGCGAGCGGGTCTATCAGCCTGGCGAATTCGGCCGCCCGGAGTTCACCTCCTCGTGGGCCGGCCAAGTGGCGACGGAGACGGAGATGGTGAATCAGTCAATCCCCCACTTGGAGGCGGTGGCCAACATTCCCATCAATACGGCCCTCAATTTTCCCCAGGCATTCACCAGCCGACATGCGGGTGGGGCCAACTTCGCCTTCGGTGACGGATCAACGCGATTGCTGAATGAGACCATGGACGCGGACGTGTTCCAAGCGTTGGGAACGCCCGACGGCGGAGAAACGGTCTCCTTTTGAGGAGGCTTCCCAAGCCGCCGGCTCTCAGCGACCGGCAGGAGAGAACCATGTCCTTTCGCCCGCGCTTCCAACAAGCTCTGTTGAGCCTCTCCGTCGTGCTGGTGTTTTCCAGTTCGGGGTGCGCGCCGGACCACGAGGCGGAACTCGACGCCAAGGTCATGCAGGAATGGATGCGGCCCGACATGTACGTAGATGCCATCGAGTATCTGGAGTCCGGAGGGCATTACTACGTCGCCGATGACACTCCCGGGGCAATGGACCTGGATCGGGAAGCCATCGCCCCGTTTCTCAGCGACCTGAAGCAGGCATTCGGCAAGGAACAGTATGCCATTCTGGTGGAAGATGAGGACTACGCCTGGGGCTTCGTCATGAAACTTCCCTCCGATGAAGCCGGCCGCAAGCGATTTGCGGCGTACCTCGAATCGGTCCGACCGGATTTTCCCGGCATGATCCTCGAGCAATGGGGCCACGAGTGGATCTCCTTCGATTTTCTCGACGAGGAGCAGGCGGAGTTCATCCGCGAATCCGAGGCCGCCGCCGAAGCCGCTTCATGAAGAGGGAAAGGCAGTTCGTCTCTGCCGTGAGCCGCGGACCAAGTGCCACATCAACTTCCAAGTGCGGCACCGAGGCGCCTGGTCTCAGTTCACACTAAACTCGGGCGGAAAGCCCGGCTCGGAAAGCACGCTCATTCGCCGCAGCAGCCAGGTGCAGCGGCGGCGGACGTCGGTTTCCATCAGCATTTCTGCCGACTCCGCGGGCAGCAGCGAGAGGGATGAGCACAGTAGGTCGCACAACACGCCCAGCGACAGATCGTCCCGCACGGACCGTTGCACCTCCTCGTTTTCGCCCAGTTGTGGAAACCGGCGCCCAAACGCTGCGAGCAGAGCCGCGCGGCATCGATTCCAGCACGCCGGCGGCTGCGACGGGTACACATCCTTGAGCGGCTCCAGCCGGCCCACGCGATACGCATGCTCCGTGCACGACTCCCCAATCACACGGGCCCGGCAGATGCCCCGCACGATGATGTCGTAGCAACCGTCGCCGAGACGTTCGTCCATGACAATCTGACCGAGGCTCACCACCGGATAGATAGGAGCGGATTTCGTCGTGTCAGTCGCCTCCGCCCCCGGACGAAGCAGGGCCATCGCAATCAACCGGTCGCCGGCCAACGCGTCGGCCGTCATCTCGCGATACCGCTCCTCAAAAATGTGCAGCGGCAGCACCAACTGTGGGTACAACACGCCACTGGGCAACGGAAACAGCGGCGCATGCCCCGTAAACCGTTTCAAACAGACATCAGCATCAAACGGCGCACTCATGGCATCACGGGCAGGGTTAAGTGGTTTTTCGGTTGAAACATCCGGTGTCTTACGATCTCGCGAAGCATTGAGGACATCATCCGCTGACATCAAGCTCTTCGTGTCCTTGTTGACTCGAGACACCGGGTGTTTGGCCAAGCGGTGAGGACATTTCACACATTCGGGGCCTCAGTGGAATCGTTGGAATCAGGGCGGGGTCGAGTGTCGCGTCCGAGGGGTACTCGTTGGTCGCAACCAGCAACGGCTCGAAGCAGGCCCGGAGACCGGACAAGAATACTTCGAGATCAACTCCAAGATGTGACGTTCCATACGGCAGCAGATAGCCGCGGGCCGACTCATACATCTTTCTCGCGCCGCCCAGGTTGCCCCCCTCGAAATGAAACAGGGCGACCGCTGCGTGAATCAGCCCCTGGTAGAAGGCGCGGTCATGGCCCAGTGTCTCGCCCCACAAATCCTCCAGGACGTCGTGGCAGGCGAAGAACTCCTGTTCGTTGAACAGCCGCACGCCTTTCAGGAAGCGAGAGTCGCGATTCGCAGCCATCAATCGAATTCCCCCAGCGGCCCGTGCGGCCATCATCGTCCGCCCCGCGCAACCTGTCGCGTCAGATTGCGACTGAACAGGCCGCCGTTATCATGGGACTCAACGTGTCAGTCACCTTGGCTCAATTTTACGACCGCCGCCTCGGACGTGTCTACGACCTTTCTGCGGTCCCCAGCGAGAATGCCCCCATCCAAACCGGATCCGATTCTGGCGGATCGAAAGCGACGCGCCCGCAAGATCGTCGCCGCCCTGAAAAAGGCCTACCCGGACGCCCGGTGCGCGTTACAGCACGAGAGCGGATTTCAACTGCTCGCGGCGACCATTTTGTCTGCCCAATGCACCGATGATCGCGTTAACCAAGTGACGCCCGCGCTGTTTCGGAAATATCCGACGCCGGAAAAGCTGGCGGCAGCGAAACAGAAGGACGTCGAACAGCTCATCCAATCCTGCGGCTTCTTTCGCAACAAGGCAACCAATCTGCGCGGCATGGCCCAGGCGCTTGTCGAGCGTTTCGGCGGCGAGCTGCCCCAAACCCTGGACGAGATGGTCTCCCTCCCCGGCGTCGGCCGCAAGACGGGCAACGTCGTGCTCGGTACGGTCTACGGCATCGCCAGCGGGGTCGTCGTCGACACGCACGTCAAACGCATCTGCAACCTGCTGGGACTCACCAGCAGTCAAAATCCGGAGATCGTCGAACGGGGCCTGATGGCCCTTCTGCCAAAAAAGGAATGGGTCGATTTCTCGCACCGCCTGATCCACCACGGCCGCCGCATCTGCATCGCCCGCCGCCCCCAGTGCCGTGACTGCCCCCTCCTTAAACTCTGCCCCCGCGTGGGCCTGCCACCGCTAGAGTAGAGAATCGGCGTTCGGCCATCGGTGCAACGATCTGCTCCGAGACACCCTGAACAGGACGTCAGTCACCACATTGCTTACACCTTCGTCCTTTCCGTGTGATGATGGACGACTCTTCACGAACCTCCCCGCTTCTGCATGCCACAAGGGCTCGCCGTCATGGTTTTCCAGGATTGGTTCGCCATTCTCCGCTCTCGCAGCACCCACAAACCAACCAGGCAACGCCGACGACCAACCGGCTCTCCAATCACTCAGGCGCTCGAATCGCGCGTCCTGCTGGCCGCCGCCGTAAACCTGGAGGCACCTGCCCGAATCACTGACGGCTTCATTGACATCGTGGGCCGCAACGCGAATACCGGGACGGTCGTCGTCGCGGTCTCCGACGGCACGCAACTCCGAACGCAGGCCGCGGCTGTGGTTCCGCCCGGCGTCGACTGGGACAACCTCATCACCGGCGACTTCAACGGAGACGGTCTGACCGACCTGGCCGGCCTGTCACCCAGCGACGGACAATGGCGCGTGCTGTTGGCGTCGCAGGACGGCTTTACGGACCCGCAACTCTGGGGGGCGTGGAGCGCGAACGTCACGTTCGGCGATCTGCTCGTGGGTGACTTCAACGACGACGGACTCGACGACGTGGCCGGCCGCGCCAGCACCGGGACGTGGGTGGTCGGCCTGTCGGACGGCCTGCAATTCGTTTCAAGCGGTTTCGGGGCGTGGTCCGCCAACGTGGGCTGGGCCGACGTCCAAGTCGCCGACCTCAATGGAGACGGACGGACGGACATCATCGGCCGCGCGTCGACCGGCACCTGGGTCGCCGGCCTGTCGGACGGCACACGTTTCCAGATGACCGCCTTCGGCGCCTGGTCCGCCAATGTGAGTTGGCAGGACGTGCAGGTCGGAGACTTCAACGGCGACGGGTTCAATGACGTGATTGGACGGGCATCGAACGGCCGCTGGGTGGCGGGAATCTCCGACAGTACGCGGTTCGACATGCGGTCGTTCGGCATCTGGTCGACCAACGTCGCCTGGACTTTCGTGACCGTGGGTGATGTCAACGGCGACGGCCGGGATGACGTGGTTGCACGGGCATCGACCGGCACCTGGGTGGCCGGGCTGTCAAATGGTGCCGAATTAGAGACGGTTCGCTGGGGGGCCTGGTCGAACAAGACCACCTGGGACATCGTGCCGGGAGACTTCAACAACGACGGGCTGCTCGACATGGCCGGACGCGACCCGTACGGACGCTGGTGGCTCGCCCGCTCCGATGGTTCCCGGTTCATCAATGAAGTCTGGAACGGCTGGTCCGCCAGCGTCGACTGGGACAACATCCTGACAGGGAACTTCATCCCCCGGCAGGACGACGTCGCGGTGCGGCGTGAGCGATTATCCGACATGGTCATCGCCCTGTATCTGTACCACGATTCCTTCAGGCAGTTCCCGACCGACGGCGTTCCCGGGCTGCTGGACGCCGGCGGCAAGCCGTTCCTCAGTTGGCGGGTGCACGTGCTGCCGTTCATCGGTTACGGCGACCTGTACCAGCAGTTCCGTCTCAACGAACCGTGGGACAGCCCGAACAACATCGCACTGCTCGACCAGATGCCGGACGAATTCCGTACCAGCGGCTTGGCAGTGGGGACCAACCGCTCCGGCTACCGGGTGTTCGAAGGACCGGGGGCGTTTGAATACGACGCGCAGGGCGGCCCGCTAATTCGCGATGCTGCGGATGGCGCTCAGCAGACCCTCATGCTGATCGAGACGATGCCGCAGGACGCCGTCTCCTGGACACGACCGGACGGCATCCCCTTCAACCCCTCCGACCCGCTGGGCGGCCTCACGCTGCCGCCGGATTCGTTCCTCACCGCCACGGTGGACGGTACGGTCCGTGAGGTGAACCCGTTTGTCGCACCCGCGAACTTTGCGGCGACGCTCACCTGGGACGGCGGTGAAGTGCTCACGACTGGCCAGTTCGCGGACATCTACCTCGATTGGAGTCCGGACGACAGCCGCGAAACCAGCCGCGACAAGCTGAAAGCCATCAGCATTGCGTTTAACAACTTCCATGACGTCAATCGGTACTTCCCCCCCGGCGGCAACGTGCCTGCCGAGTGGTTCGATCCGGTAACCGGCAAGCCCTACCTAAGCTGGCGGGTGCACCTGCTGCCCTACTTGGGTTACGGCGCTCTGTACGCACAGTTCAACTTTGACGAGCCGTGGAACAGCCCGAACAACATCGGACTTCTCGACAAGATGCCCGAAGCATTCCGCAGCCGCGGCCTCACACCGGGCGGGACGACGTCCGCCTTCAAGGTCATCGACGGCCCGGAGGCGTATCAACTCAACTACATCCCGGGAGGAACGGAGTCCGATGGTCCCCGCATCATTGGCCTCCTCGATGGCACGGCCACGACGATCGCTGTCGTGGAACTCACACCGGACAAGGCAGTTCCCTGGACGCAGTGGAACGAAGTTGAGTACTCCCCGGCGAATCCACTGGAGGGCCTCGGGCCGATTCCTGCCGGCGGACTCAATACGGTGCTTTGGAATGGGTCGACGCGGACCATCAGCCCCGCCGCGACACCAGAGAAATTCGGCATCTTCGCGACGTCCAATCAGGGCGAGATTTTCGGCCCAGCGGACTCAAGCAACGTCTTCTTCGATTGGGCCGAGGTTGATTCCACCGACTCCCGGCGAGTCAAACTCCGAAGTGTGGGCTTTGCACTCTACAACTATTATGACGTGTTTGGGCACTTCCCGGCTTCCGGGGGAGATGGGACCTGGTACCAAGCGAACGGCTTGCCCAATTTGAGCTGGTGTGTGTATCTGCTTCCCTATTTGGGCCTTTCCGCACTCTACCGCGAGTTTAATCTTGGTGAACCATGGGACAGCCCCAACAACATCCAGCTCCTCGACAAGATGCCGGAGTTCTTCCGCAGCCGTGGCTTGCCGAGCGATTCGACCAAGACCGGGTTGCAAGTTTTCCTTGGCGAGGGGGCCTGGACCTACCAGTACAATGCCAACTCATCGGCCAGCGGTCCCAGGCGTAGCGACATCACTGACGGCACGTCGAACACGATCGCCGTCATCGAGACGATGCCGGAAGATGCTGTCGAGTGGACGCGGCCGGACGGGGACATTCCCTGGAACCCGGCCGACCCCTACGGCGGCCTGACCATCCCGCCCGACTTCTTCCTCGTGATGATGTTCGACACCAGCGTCCGGGCGTTTCATCCGTTCCTCGATGAGGAGGAGTTCCGCGCCTTCGTGACCATCGCCGGCGGCGAACCGATCACCTACGAGAACTGACGCCGCCTCGCTCCGGCAGGGCGAACGTGTTTTTCACGATGGGGGGGATTGTCGGCGGCTCGCAGTCGGCGGTGCCTCCAGGCTAACCGGAATCGTGGATTGGCGTTAGCCCGGAGCCAACGGCGACGGACGACGTCGGTATGACGCCCCAATTTCAACGAAACGTTTGCCCTGCCTTCACCGGACGGCAGCATTGCATGCGGGCTGGCCGCGCGATACCGTCACGGGACCGCATCCTTCTCTCACGGCAGGCAGCTATGATCCTCTCGGGCAACGAGATTCGCGAGCGGCTGAACTCGGATATTCTCATCGAGCCGTTTGAGGAGTCGCAGCTCAACCCCAACAGCTACAACCTGCGGCTGCACAATGAGTTGCTGACGTACGAGGAGATCGTGCTCGACATGCGGCGGCCCAACCGGTCGTCACGGTTCGAGATTCCGCCGGAGGGGTTTGAGCTCAATCCGAACCAGTTGTATTTGGGCCGCACCCTCGAACGGACCGTCACGCACAACCTCGTGCCCATGCTGGAGGGACGGTCGTCAGTGGGGAGATTGGGGCTGTTCGTGCACGTGACGGCCGGTTTTGGTGATGTGGGCTTCGACGGTTATTGGACGTTGGAAATGTTCGCCATCCAGCCGATCCGGATTTACGCGGGGATTGAGATTGCGCAAATCTTCTATCACACCATCGAAGGCGAAATCACCGAGTACAACTCCGACAAGTACCAGCACAACGCGGATATCCAGCCGAGCATGTTGTTCAAAGAACTCCGCAACGCCCCCGACCCCCAGATGCGGCTCCCTCTGGGCAACGGCGGTCGGTGAGCGAGGGCTGCGGACGAGATTCGGGAGATTCGGTCAGGGCGATGCAGGAGGGGCAGCGGCTGCGGCAGGCGGAGCGCCGACCGGAGGAGCGTTCGCGACGGGAACCCCCGCCGGAGCCCCAGCCCCTGGCGGCGGCGCAGCTCCAGCCGGAGGTGCCGCTGCGGTCGGTAATGCTCCGGCGGCAGGCGCAGCGACGACGGGGGTGTCGTCCGGGGCGAGGTCGAGCACGGTGTTGTCCTGCGCGCCGGGAACCACCGGGAGCGGACCCGGTTTCGGGAACCGGTTCACGGGAATCTCAGCAAGGGACGATTTTCGGTGAATCGGCCGCAACAGGGAATACAGAGGCTGACCGTGGCATTGAGACGGGCAACGGCCCCAATACGCCTGCGTTTCCGGATTGTAGTAGTAGGCGTGGTGTGGGTCGTGTTGGGGATAGATGACATAGTGGTGCTGATAACCGGCGTAGTCCGGCGTCGGCTTGAAGTAGTAGGTGCGGTATCCGTAGTTGTGGCTCGGCACGTGGGTATAGCCGGAGTAATACTGCCGCGGCGTGCCGTAAATCGAGTCGGCGAGGGCAGGGGCCGCCGCAAGCCCGGTCAGAACGAACGCCGACAGCATCGCAAGGACGGAACGTCTCATCGAAGTGCTCCTCGTCTCAGGGTACGGTGAAGGAATGGCTGGGGGCGCATCGGGCAATCGGGCGGAATCACGGATTTGATCGCTCGTTGCGCACCCATGGTGCATTCCATCGTGATAGAATCACGGTGCCGAACGTATCACATCCGGAGGCACCACACCAGCATTGGCTCTCTTGGGAGGATGGCTCCCGGGATGAATGTCCGCTTCCCGATCCCACGGTGAAGCGGCGAATGTGAACGGTCCACGACGCCTTGTGCGCCGCACCCACATTGATCCTTTATCGAGTCACCGGATGTGCAGACGCCTCTCCGCCGGCTGATGGCCCAAAACCTTGCTTAAAACGGGAGACAAGAATCGTGAAGCAGACAGCGAAGGCGGTTCATCTTGAGTATGCAGTAACGGCCGTTCTCATAGTCGTCTTGACCGGCCCGTTGTTGTTTGGCCAGGAGAAAAGCGTCAAGCCCGGTGTCAATCAGCCGTTTGAAAACCCGAATGTTGCTGACTTCGTTAAACGCTTTGAGCGCGAGGGGCGCGATGCGTTTGACCATCAGCGGGAGATCGTCGCCGCCTGCCAAATCCAGCCGGGAATGAGCGTCGCCGACATCGGGGCGGGGACGGGGCTGTTTACACGCCTGTTCTCCGAGGCGGTCGGGCCGGACGACCGCGTCTATGCGGTCGATATTGCGGAGAATTTCGTCAAGCATATCGAACACTTGGCGAAGGAGAAGCGGATGACGAACGTCGTCGGCGTACTCTGTCGGGCGGATTCGGTCGAACTTCCCGAAAACTCGATCGACATCGCGTTCATTTGTGACACGTACCACCATTTCGAGTACCCGTACAAGACGATGCGCTCGATTCACCGGGCCTTGAAGCCGCACGGCCGGGTCGTGCTCGTCGACTTCCACCGCATCGAAGGCGTGAGCCGCGACTGGATCATGGGGCACGTCCGGGCGGGGCAGGAGGTCGTCACCAAGGAGATTCTGGAGTGCGGATTCCGTCAGATCGACGAAATGCCGGAGTTGCTCGAAGAGTCGTACTTGGTGCGGTTCGAGAAAGTGGTCCCGGAGACGGCTTTCTGAGACTGGTTCGTCACCCTCAACTCAGAGCCCGGAGAGGTTGCGCGTTTTTCGGGGAAAACACCCGGTGTCTCATGGGATCGAGAAACGTTGAGGACATGAGCCGCCAAAAGGAGGCACTCCGCGTCCTTGCTGATTCGAGACACCGGGTGTTTGGTCGCGCGGTGGGAAAACTCACAGCCTCGGAGCATTAGCGCCGGTTCCGCTGCGTGTTCGCTTTTCAACGCTGCTGCCCAGAGTTTGAGTCCCCTGCGGACGGCAATGCGAAGAATGTGTCCCTTTCCCCACGTCGGCGCGGCTGGCACAGCCGTGGCACACGTTTTTCAAGGACATGGCCGACGCCCCCCCGGCCTGAGAACCTCAGCGGTTGAATCGTGACTCGGACATCGTAGAATCTCCGCTTCTGAGCGATGCCTTAACCGTTCCTTCTCCTTCCCCGTCTGCCTTGGGTGATCCCGTGGAATTTGCGGCACTGGTGACATTGGTCTGTGAGCTCATCGGCGGGCTGGGCCTGTTTCTGCTCGGCATGAAAAACATGTCCGAAGGAATGCAGGCGGTCGCCGGTGCCAGTCTGCGGCGGATGATCGGCAGTGTGACCAACAACCGGCTGTTCGCGACCGTCGTTGGCGTCATTGTGACGTGCATCGTGCAGTCGAGTTCCGTGACCACTGTGATGGTGGTCGGATTTGTGAACAGCGGCGTGATGGAACTCGCGCAAGCGGTCGGGGTCATCATGGGGGCCAACATCGGCACGACCATTACCGGGTGGATCCTGGTGCTCAAGGTTGGCAAGTACGGGCTCCCCATGCTGGGAATGGCCGCGTTCGTCTACCTGTTCTCCCGTGGCGACCGCTGGCGGTACTGGGCGATGGCCATCATGGGGGTGGGGATGATCTTCTTCGGGCTGGAGCTGATGAAGGAGGCATGCGCGATCATCAAAGACATGCCCGATTTTCAAGTCTGGTTCCAGCGGTTTCGGGCGGACGACTACCCGGGTATCTTGAAGTGTGCGATGGTCGGCTGCGTGATGACGACGCTCGTACAGTCGTCCTCCGCAACCCTCGGGATCACGATCTCGCTCGCATTTCAGGGCATCATCCCCTACGAGACGGCCGCAGCGCTGGTGCTTGGAGAAAACATCGGGACGACGATCACCGCGATCCTGGCCTCGCTGGGGGCGACCACCAATGCCCGTCGCGCGGCTTACTTTCACGTGATTTTCAACCTGATTGGCGTGTTTTGGATCACGCTGATCTTTGCCTGGTACATCGAGTTGGTGCAGTGGATTGTCCCCGGAAACGTCGCCCAGATGGTTCTGGAAAACGGCAAGCCGACGTATCCCCACACGACAGCCGCGATCGCCGCGACGCACACCATCTTTAACGTTGCCAACATGCTGCTGTTTCTGCCGCTGCTGCCGCTGTCCGTCCGGTTCTTGAATTGGCTCGTTCCGGCCAAGGGGTTCAAAGAGAAACCCCGGCTGACCGATCTCGATATCCGTATCCTCGACACGCCCTCGCTGGCGATCGAGCAGTCGCGGCGGGAAATCGAACGCATGGGGGACGGCTGCGCCAAGATGCTTGACTGGCTCGCCGAGCTCATGCAACAGGACGACCCGGACACAGCCCTCGGCGACCGTCTGAAACAGCGTGAGCAGGTCCTCGATGCCATCCAGGACGAAGTGGCCGAGTTCGTCACAGATCTTCTCTCCGGCAACGTGCCGCATGCCGTGGCGGATGAGGCGCGGCTACAACTCCGCATGGCCGACGAATATGAATCGGTCAGCGACTACATCGCCAACCTCGACAAGTTCGACCGCAAGCTCCGCCGCGACGGACACCGCTTCACGCCGCAGCAGCGAGAAGGGCTGCAGAAACTGAACCGGAATCTGGCCGAATACCTGGCAGCGATCAATGAGGCGCTCTCCAAGGACGATCGCAACGTGCTGGTCAAAACCGACCCGATGGTGCGGCGAATTCGCGACCAGATCAAACAGCTCCGCCGCCAGCACCTGGACGATCTGTCCGGCGGAACGATCCCGCCGCTCGTGTGCGTCGCCTACCTCGCCGCGCTCAACGCCTACGCCCGCGTCCGCGATCATTCGCACAACATTGCTGAAGCAGTGTCGGGAGAGAAGTAGCGCGCGGCCCGATCGCCGGATGCGGGCCACTGTCAATGCCCGAGCCGGGGATTCTGCGGTCGTTGGCCAACGACCGGCGCGGCGCTAACGCTTCGGGCTCTGATCGAAGATGTTCTCGCCGGTCACATGGTGATCGTTTCAACGAATTGCAGGGCACCGCTGCAGAATTTGCAGGCGACTTTGGCCCCCATGTATTTGTCGGCGGCACGGATTTCCTTGTTGCAGTGGGGGCAGTCAGTGTAGAAGGCGATCCGCTTGAGCTGGCCGTTCTCAAAGGAGAACAGGAACGGCTTGCGGCAATACTTGCACTGCACACGCTGCCCGACATACTTGCTGTGAATCCGGAGTTCCTGCTCGCAGTGCGGACAGGAAACGTAGTACCCCAGAGGACGGGCGTCGATCATACTCTCGACCTCCTGCAAAGGAACGAATTCGGGCAATTCGACCGGTTTTGGTCTCAGGTCAGTGTTCAACAGCGCCCCGCAGGACTGGCAGTGAATGAGCAGCGGCGGCATCTTGTCGTTGCAGTCGGGGCAATCCCCCCCGGGCCATGCTGGCATTGGTCACTCTCGCATCTGGTCACTCTCGCGGTTGGTTATGCTCCCGATGGCCATGCTGTCCGTCGGAACCTCAGAACGCTCCGCAGCCGCATGCCGAACGCGGTGTCTTCGGAGCGAGGAACCCTCCTTTTTCGGCGGCATGAATCCCCGATTGCCGCGGGTCTGGCAACTCCAGAGTGTCACACCCCGTTCCCTCCCATCCTAATCGACTTTCCCGGCCTGAAGACAGGCTAGAGTCTGGAATCCTCGAAAATAGACGCGTCCGTTGGCGACGGCGGGCGTCGAATGAATGCGGTCGCCGAGCGGGCTTTTTCCGATCACCTTCAGTTCGGGCGTTGTGTTCACCACGGCAATCATTCCGTCCTCGGCGGCACAGTACAAATGCCCGTCGATGAGGACCGGGGAGCCGCTGTACGTCCCGCCAACGCGAATCCTCTGAATGTTCTCGCCGGTCTGGAGATCGACGCTGCACACGACGCCGTCATCATTCCAGAGATAGAGCACGCCCCCGTCAATGATCGGCGTCGGCACGTAGGGCAGGTTGGTCTTCCGCTCCCAGCGAGTGCGCCATTCGGCAAAGTTGTCGGTGCGCAAAGGCGGTTCCACGGCGACCATGAATTTGCCTCGGCCCCCCGATCCGCAACTGGCAATGATGACTCCCTCGCCAGAGACGGGCGAAGCAACCGTCCGCAGGGGCATGGCTCCGCTGGCCCACAGTTCTTCACCGGTCTCGGGACGAAACGCTGCGATCCCGGCCGCGCCGCTGATGCAGATGATCTGCGGCTCTTGTCCATCGTGGTCGAGGACCATTGGTGTGGAATACGCGGCGTTGCGCTCCGGGCGAGACGTCCTCCAAAGCTCCGCTCCGGTCTTGCGGTCCAGCGCCGATAGAAAACTGGGACCTTGCTGGTCGTTGGTGACAATGAGCCGCTCACCGGCCAGGATGGGTGAATGCCCCTGGCCGTGCCGGCTGCTGAACGGGCCGAGGTCTTCCGTCCACAGGGGGCTTCCGTCAGAAAAGCCGTACGCCGAGACAAGGTAGTGACCGTTGTCCGCGAACGAAACATAAACACGTTCCCCGTCGGTAACCGGTGTTCCCGAACCAAAACTGTTCTTGATCGTGACCTGATAGTCCGGCCCGAGTTGCATGGTCTGCATCCATCGGGTTTCGCCCGTCGTGGCGTTCAGGCAGATCAGCATGCGTTTGCCGCCGTCGTCGCCGCTGGCAACAAACAGGTGTTCCCCCCAAATCACCGGGGAGGAATGCCCCTTGCCGGGAAGATCGACGACCCATGCGTAGTCGTGTTCGGTCCACTCACGCGGGACTCCCTGGAGCGAACTGATGCCCGAGCCGTTAGGCCCGCGAAACCGCGGCCAATCGTCGCCCACGGCGTTGGCTGCCGAAACGAGCAGGCCAAGAAGGACCGCTCCGACAGCAGCAACGCCGTCCCGGAGAGAGGCTGACACGCTCTCACGGGCCCCTAGGAGACGTGCAGCAGAACCGATTCGGGAGGTCATCGGAATCCTCAAGGACAAGCAGTCGTGTGACGGGAGAAAAGGCGAACGTCTCAAGCGAAAGCAGGAGGGCCGGGGTCTCAAGGCGGAGTTCCTTCAACGTTCCGACTCCCGCTCAAGGGTTGCTGAACTCAGTATCGTCGCACCGGAACGCGGAGGAATCAAGGATAGCGGGCTTCGTACAAGACGAGGGGGGCGGGGGTGTCGCACCGACGTCGGCCGTCGCCGTTGGCTCCGGTCTCACGCCAATCCACGATTCCGGTTAGCCGGGAGGCAACGCCGCCGGCGAACCGCCGGCAGTCCCCCATCGTGAAAAACATGTTCTCCCTGACGGGTGTATCCGTTGGATGGTGGTGCTCGCACATTTCAGGGTGGCTGGGGCGCTGTTGAGGCAGCGAAAACGTGTCCTGAGACCGAACACTGGGGCCGTCACGTGGCAGGGCCATTCCAAGTTTCACTTTGGAGAGGACCGACCGGGACAAGCTCAATGGGAACCCGAAGCGTCAGCGAGGAAGCGAACGTGAGTGAGCGATTCGTCCCTCGCTGACGCTTCGGGTGACGAGGTTGCCCAGCTTCAATCTTTGAACGGACCTGCGTCACGTGGCTCGTTCACTGTCCACAGCCCCAGAGTTCCGAGCGGCTGACTCATCATCGGTGTCAGATCGCCCCAACCACCCCCCCCACCAGTGAGCGGATGCACCCCTCCCTGACATCGATCGCGGGTTCGGTTGGCAACCGGGGCGCCAGTCGCGATGATCTTGGTTCGGCCTGGAGCCGCCGGCACTGACCGGCTGCTCATCATGGCAGGGGCGGCCTTCACCGCCGCATGACGCCGATCGTGCGGTCGTTCGTTCCTTCATTCCCAGGGCCAGGAGTGCGGCGGGCCAAGCAAATCGCGTGACCGGGAGGGGACGCGATCGAAATTGATCCAGTCCGGCGGGGGCCACTCCCGCCGGCGGAAGTCCCGTCCTTATTGCCGATCCAACACGTCGTGCCTCACTCCAATCAACACGAGCCGCTCGCCGTCGCCCGTCTCACCATCTGGGATGCCAACGGTCCGGCGGGGCCGGTCTACGAACTTGTGCCGGGACATGTGACGACGATCGGGCGGCTGCCGATGAACGACGTCATCATCGATGATGACCTGTGCAGCCGTCAGCACTGCGAACTGTTCCTCGAAGCGGATGCGTGGACGCTCCGCGACCTGGGCAGCCGCAATGGCACGTTCGTCGACGAACGTCGTGTGTCACGGGATCTGCCTCTGCGGGACGGGCAGATCATCCGGATCGGCGGCGTCTCGTTTCGATTTTCGTCGGAACGCGAAAACGTTTCCGACCGGGCGAAGATCGAAACCGTGATGGCGTTGGAGGAAAAAACGTCGGAAGTTGAATTCGAAAGCGACTCGGCGATTGAAAGCGATTCCAACATTCTGCACCGGGCGAAGCAGAGCCGCTACGCAGTGGGGACTCTGTCGGAACAACGGAGCCGGGAGCTGGCCCACGGGATTAAGCATCTTTACCAGATGGCGATCCGGACGGCGGCGTGCCGGGACATTGGCGACCTGGCGGCGACGGCGTTGGACGGGCTGTTCGATGCTGTCAAGGCGGACATCGGGGCAGTGCTCATGCTCCGCAAGGGAAGCAACGGCCCGGCCGCCGCCCACCGCTTCCAACGGGTGGCCTTTCGCAAGCGGGTGAATCTGGAATACGAGCAGGTTTCCGAGACACTGACCCGGGAAACACTCGCCAAGAACGAAGCGGTGCTCGCGGAAGACTGGCAGTCGGACCAGCCGCTCGCCCGCCCCGGCTCCAAGAGCCTCGACGAGATGGAGGTCCGTAGCGTCATTTGCGCACCGATCCGCCTGCAGGGGCGGACCTGCGGCTTGATTCACCTGTACACGACCGGAGTGGAGCAACGGCTCGATGAGGACGATCTGCATCTGACTTTGGCGGCCGCCGATCATTGTGCGACGGTCATCGCGTCGCTTGAGGAGCGAGCCGCGCTGAAACGCAATCTGCATCGCGTGGAACAGGTCAATGACTCGCTGCGGGAACAACTGGAGCAGGGCAGCCAACTCGTCGGCGAGAGCCTGTCCCTGCAGCGGCTCCGCGAACAGTCGATCCGGGTCGGGCCGACCGACGCGACGGTGTTGATTCGTGGTGAGAGCGGGGTGGGCAAGGAACTGGTCGCCCGTTTGATTCATCGCAGCAGCGGTCGCGGGGACCGGTCGCTCGTCTGTATGAACTGCGCGGCCCTCACCGAAAGCCTACTGGAAAGCGAACTGTTCGGTCACGAAAAAGGAGCTTTCACCGGTGCCACCGAGAAGAAAGCCGGCAAGTTTGAACAAGCCGATCAGGGGACGCTGTTCCTCGATGAAGTCGGCGAGATGAGCCTGGCGATTCAGGCGAAGTTTCTCCGCGTGCTGGAGGGACATCCCTATGAGCGTGTGGGGGGATCGCACCCCATCAACGTGGACGTCCGCGTGGTCGCTGCCACCAACCGGAACCTCGAAGAAGCCGTCAAGGAGGGATTGTTCCGGCAGGATCTCTACTTCCGGCTGCACGTCGTCCAGGTCAACATCGACCCGCTCCGCATCCGGCGGGACGACATCCCGGTCCTTGCCGGGCATTTTGTGGAGCGGTTCGCGCGAAGTACCGGCCGTCCCATTTGCGGACTGACTCCTGCCGCCGTGCAGGTTCTCACCGGCTATCATTGGCCGGGCAATGTCCGCGAACTGCAAAACACGATCGAGCGAGCCGTCATCCTGTGTCAAACGGACACGATCGATGTCCGCGACATTCAGTTGTCATCGCTCGAGGGGGGGGATTCCGGCATTCTGGTTTCCGCGGCAGCGGAGCCGGAACACTATCGTGAGACGACCATCGAGATGTTGGAGCAGTCTCACATTCTGGCCACATTAGAGCATACCGAGTGGAACAAGACGCGGGCCGCACAAATCCTCGGAATCGAACGTTCGACACTCGACCGCAAGCTGAAACGTTACAATGTCTCACGACCGGCCGAATCGCGGGCGGCCGATCCGGGAACCATGTAACCGAAGCCGTTTGGCCCCACGAATCAGGGCGATCCTCCGCAGTCCCAAGCCGGCGGCTGTGCCGTCGAACCAACACCAGAAGCGCCGGTCTGGCAACAAAGACAAAGCGTCCTTAACCGCTCGCCGCTTTGCCACTCCGCCCCACGTCGCGAAGACGTCTCAAGCCCAAACGCTCCCGCCACCACCCACCACCGCCAGCACCCTGCCTCCATGTTTCGTGGCGATTTGATCATTGACGGCTACAACGTGCTGCACGCTGCCGGCCTGGCACCGCCATTGGGGAGTCCGCAGGGTTTGGAGCGATCGCGGCGGGCGCTATTGCATCTGATCTCCGGGAGGCTCTTGCCGCGCGAAAGAGAGCGGACCACCGTGGTCTTCGATGCGCCGGGCCGCGACACACCGGGCCGCCTGATGGGACCATCGCCGCCGCACGAAGTGGACGGGTTGTTGGTGGTGTTCGCCGACGGGAACGGAGACGCTGATGAAGAGATCGAGTGGCTGATCCGACAGAATTCAGCCCCGCGGCGGCTGTGCGTTGTGTCAAGCGATCATCGCTTGCAGAAGGCGGCGCGCCGCAGACGGGCCGCGTTCCTCGACAGCGACCAGTTCCTCGGGCATCTGGCCCGCCGGTTGTCGCAGGCGGAGCGTCAACAAGAGGACGTCGAGCCGGCGGCCAAGCGGTCCGGGCGGCTCCCGCCCAGCGAGGTCGAAGCGTGGCTCCGTGTGTTTCAAGACTCGGAAGACGAGCGTTCTCCCGGCGCCCCCCATGAGCGTCGTGAGCACTCTCCACGGACCGCTGGCTCGCGGCGACCGGCGGCTTCCACAGACCGGCATCCGGGTTCGTCGCGACAGCCGCCTCAAGAGAACCCGACGGATGCGGAGAAGTCGAACGACGAGTTGCGTGATGCCGCGCGCGATCCTCCAATCGATGAGGTCGCGTTCTGGGAGTCGCGGATTCGCGAACTCGACGAGGAAGACTCTGTGTAACCAAGCCCCTGGGTGCGGCGATGGTTCGAACGGTCGGATCGGCCTTTCCGCATCGCCGGCACCGCCCAAGCCGATGGCTTCGCCATCGGACGATCGTGGGTGATGTCTGTACCGGACGGTGGAATGATGCTTGCCAAACGGCTTCGCATCTGCCCGACAGCAAAGCCGTCGGCTTGGGGTGAGAAATTCGCAAAGACATTGGCCCGCCCCTCGTTTGATGTCACACACAAATCGGCGCGGGCCCCGAACCGCGACGGATGGGATTGACGGCCCTGTCTCGCCGCTCCACAATCGTGATCAAGAGTTATCTGACTCAGTTGCCTCATTGTCCCGAGTTGATGGGCCGAATCTCGCCCGGAGCAGGAATGCGGTGGACGTCTTCGTTGAAACGTGTCGGTCGACCGCCGCTGTGGCGGCGTTGGCTGTTGGCGGTTGCGACAGTCGGCACTTGGGGGTGCGGCTCGCAGGCCTATCAGCAGCGACTGGAAGAGACGGTCACCTATTTTGAGTACCGGGATCGGGTCAATCGCGAATTGGGCCGGGCGTGGAGCGAGAAGGGCATTTCGCTGCAGCCCCCGCGGCAGTTCCGCCTGGTCCCCGCGCCGGCAGTCCCCGCCTTCGCGGACGGAGATGAGGAGGCGGCCTTCATCGATTCCTCCGAGGACCCCCGCCAGCCGCACTATCTGGGGGTCGAACTTCCGGGGCTCGTTGCAGCCTGGGAGGCCAGAGTCGACGTCGAGACCGGCGATTCGCAGGGGTTGCAGACGGCCTACCTGTACGTGCTCAGCAACTACGACCGCTACTTGCAACAACAAAGCGACGACGGTGCCCCTGCCGATCCGCTCCTGCTGATCACCGATGCGGAAAACCAAGTGTCACGGGCTGTGGGCGTCTTTCTTCAGGAGGAAAGAAGCCGCTCGGGACAAGAAAAGAACCGCCGCTACGGTGAGACCGTGCCCGGGGGACTGCCGGACACCAAGTATCACCCGCAGCAGCAGTTCACCGCCGTCACATTTTCACCGGAGGTGCAGCCGACCGACGTGCCGATCGAAATGCAGCTGTACGAATGGGAGGGCAAGAAGACTCAGGTGGCCATTCTGATGGTCTACCCGGCAGGGATCAGTCCGCGGGAGGATCTGCCGAATCGGCTGCTGTTTGCGTTGGAGACGTTTCAGGCGAGCGACCAGCTTCCCAGCGTTGCCGGCTCAGGCTCAACGGCACCCGGCCCCGCCAGCCAACGGGGTCCCGCATTCTAGTGCGGCATCGTTTTAAGTGTAGCGGGTTTTGGCGGCGTTACGGGGCGGTTATGAGGCATATCAGCGTCCACAAGCGTCCAGACGACGCTACACTTAAAAGCCGCCCGCATTCTAATGCGACCCGATGTCTCGGTCATCTGAGAGAAGAAGCCGGGCCGGAAAACCGAGGGGGGGCAAGGGCGCCAATCAAAGGCGCCAGCCGTCGGGGAGAATCGCAGAGCGCGGCGCGATGGGGACGCCGTCCCGGACGACGACCGGGCCATGTTCGGCGTCGGTTTCCCCGGTCGGCTTGATGATGACGTCGCGGCCAATTCGGCAGTTCTTGTCAACGATCGCGTTTTCGACCACGGTGCCGTCTCCAATCCCGAGGGCAGGACGTCCGAGCAACGCGTTTTCTACGTCGTGCTCGCTGTTCTCAAAGTAGTCCGCCCCCATCAGCACACAATTGCGGATCGTCACGTCCTTGCCGATCCGGCAGCGGATGCCGATCAGGCTGTTCTCGATGACGGTGCCATCGTCAATGTGGCAACCATCGGCGATCAGGCTGCCGGTGATCGTCGCTCCATCGATGCGTGTCGCCGGAAGGAATCGCGGGCGGGTGTAAATGGGCGCGTCTTCGAGGTCGAAGCGGAACGGCGGGGTCCGCTGGGCCAGTTGCAGATTACATTCGTAGAACGCCCGAATCGTTCCGATGTCCTCCCAATACCCGTCGAACAGATGCACTTGCACATGGCGGGAGCGGATCGCAGCGGGAAAGACCCCTTTTCCGAAGTCTTCGTAGTCTGTCTTTTCCAGCAGATCGACCAGCGTGTCCCGGTTGAACAGATAGATGCCCATGCTGGCGAGGCAGTCGCGTCCGCCGCTTTCGATCCCGCGGGCATCGAGCCAAGCCGGGTCGGTGCGCACGAGAGACAGCTCCTTTTCGCTGGAAGGCTTCTCCAGAAAGCCCTCCACACGCCCCGTGTCGTCGAGCCGCATGATGCCGAATGAGGACGCCTTTTCGCGGCCGACGGGCAATGCGGCGATCGTCACATCCGCGTTGCACTGCTGGTGGTCGCGGAGCATCGCCTCAAAATCCATGCGATACAACTGGTCGCCGGAGAGGATGAGGACGTAATCGATGCCATGCTGCTGGATGTAACGCAGGTTTTTGCGAACCGCGTCGGCCGTTCCCTGGTACCAGTCTTCGCCGACACTGTTGGTTTGCTGGGCCGCGAGAATCTCGACGAATCCCCCGTGAAACGGGTCGAAGCGGTACGTCTCCCGGATGTGCCGGTGCAGGCTGACGGAGTTGAACTGTGTCAGCAGGTAAATGCGGCTGATCTCGCTGTTGAGACAGTTGGAGATCGGGATGTCGATCAGCCGGTACTTGGCAGCCAGCGGAACTGCCGGTTTGGACCGCTCCGCCGTCAGCGGCAACAGCCGGGTTCCCTTGCCACCGCCAAGAATGAGACAGGCCACATTGTTCATGCGGCTAATAGAACAGAAATGCAGCGGGGTTGCAAACCGTCGTTGCACGGAGTCAAGCCGCTCCGTTTATCCCGTCTGGGCAACCTCCGAAAGGGCGAGGCTCCCGGCTTTGATACCGCGGCTTAATGGAAGCGGAACTCGCCGCCGACGGTGACCCCGTCCACGAACATCCCTTCCTGGCGGCCGTTGAGCACGATGTTGGGCTGGCTGCCGTTGATGGAATCGTAGATCACGTTGTCCGTCGACCGCGAGATGCTGTCGAGGTAGTACAACTGGTAACTGACGAACAGCGACAAGTGTTTGCCGAGATGAAGTTTGCCGTACACGGAAAGATCGAGACCGGGAGCAAATTCGGTATCTGCCTGCTGGGTCGTCTGGATGCCTTCGGTGGCTGAGAAAATCTGGTCGCTGGAGACCCGGTCGTTGTGGCGGTTGAGGCCCATCATGAACTTGGGGGTCACGCCGAGCGTGAAAAACTCATGCTCAAACTCAACGCGAACGCCGACCTGAGGAGCGAACACGTCATTCTTCGCACTGGAACTGATGCGGTGGTTCAGCACAATGTCGTCAGTCGGGTCGGTGACATCCTGCTGGTCAATATCCGTCCCGAAGATATCAAAATTGTCCCAGAAACGGACGTACTGGAATCCGAACAGCGGCTGAATGCTCAGAGGCTGGTTCGGTGTGAGCGGATGCATGATGAAGTTGGCTTCGGTGGAGAAAAACCGCGACGTCAACTGCACATTCAAGCCTTCGCTGAACAGAATCATGGTCGTGTCGCTGGGAGCGCCGTTGTTCAACAATGTGACAGCCGGGAAGACCGTGCTGAACGCGTTGAAGTCGGTGAACGGCGCATCCGAAAGCTTACTGTCCGATTGCTCCAACGCGGAGACGCTCGCCTCGAACAAGCCGATGCGGGTCGGAAGGCCAAATACGCCGCGGACCCCGTTGTTACCGGTCTGACTGACCGAATCCAGGTTGGAGAGCCGCGCTGCTCCCACAACAACCTGCGAAACAGGGTTGACAGCGTTAAACTGTTCGCGTTCTCCGCCGCTGGCACGGGGTGCACCGACAAACTGCCGCCCCGGATCATCCAAAGTCCAATTCAAGTACTCGAAACGAACGTAGGCATGCTGAAATGCACTGGAGAATGCTGCCAGCGCTTCGGCATCGCGATGCGAGAAACGGTCGTCCGGCAGCAGTTCATAGATTGTGTCCGTACCATGGCCGCCCCCGGGACCGCACGAAGGACATCCCGGCCCGGAGGCATACGCGGAAGGCCCGTAGGGGCCGCTGGGGTAAGCAAACGAAGCCGGTTGGATCGGCCCCTGGGCGACGCCGGTCGCCGGCAGCATGGCCGCGAATCCCGCAACGAGTGCCCACGCGGAACTGATCCACCGCCGCCGGCGGTCTGCATGACGTCCACCGGCGCAGGGGGATTCCCCTGCGGCGACCAACCGGCTGCGAGTCCCTGATCCCGTTGGATGCATAACTTCGTCCCTGAGTCGTCGACTGGCTGAACTCGGAATGGCAGATCGAAGCCCGCCCCGCAAGCGACACACTCCGCGCACGGGTAGGACATTCTTTCCGATGTATCGGTCATGCCGAATGTGGGGCTTCGGTAAACTTTGTCGAATTCCGACGAGTTTGCCGATTGTGCCGCGCCCGAATAAGAGCTTGGCGATGCAAAGCCAGATCAGGGTTCGGGGAAAGTGGCGCAAACTAAGACCGATTGCGACGACCTGGTGCCCCTCAGCCGACGGGCAAGCGAACGTCCCGATCCGACGGCTTTGCCGTCAAACCAACATCACGGGCGTCTGGTCCGGACGTCGGGTTTGGACGTCGACGCAGCCAACCGCACGAGCCGAACAAGCGCAGTCCCGCACTGCGGTCGTTCCTGACCTTGCGGCACGATCGCCCTCCAGCAGTTTCTGCCGACGGATCAATGCTGGAACAAAAACTCCTTGGTGTTCAGCACGGCCCAGCAGATATCTTCGAGCGCCAATCGGCGGTCCTCGGCGGTCTGCAGATGGTTTTGTGCGGCACTCCATTCGGCGGGAGTCGGAGTTCGGCAGAGAGCGGTGAGGTAGAATTCGCCGACGATTTCCTCGTCGCTGCGACCGGCGTCCATTAACGTCTTGATCCGCCCGTCGTCCTTGCGCAGTTTCTCGTGCACGGTGGGACCGTTGATCATCTGCAAGGCTTGCGACAGGTTGGACTCACTCGAACGTTCGCACTCGCAGGCCATTTCCCGTTGCGGCTGTCCGAACGCCTTGAGGAACTCGTGGTCCTTGGGCGGTTCCGGAAGTTGTGTGGCCCGAGTACCGGGAGGGACGGCCGCGAACGTTTCCGGGACGCCGGTCACCTCAGAGATCGCGTCGAGCAATTGCTCCGCGGAGAGCATGCGGGGGACGAAGTGAGACCCGTACCGCTCGTCGTCGGTGTTGAAATCGTTCGCCCGCGCGGTCCGCTGGTAGGTCTCGCTCTCCATGATCGTGGCGATCAGCCACTTGCGCGAGTAGCCGTGCTGCACGAACTGCCGGGCCAACTCGTCCAGCAATGGAGCATTGGATGGCGGATTCGAGTCGCGAAAATCGTCCACCGGGTCGACAATGCCGCTCCCGAACAGATGGCCCCATACACGGTTGACGATCGCCTTGGCGAAAAACGGATTCGCGGGAGCCGTCAGCCATTCAGCAAAGACCTTGCGGCGATCTTCGCCTTGAGGGACATCCACGTCGCCGGTGAGCAGCAGGTGCACCTTCATCGTCTGACCGGTGCGAGGCTGTTTGATCTCGCCGGAATCATTGTTGAAGATGATCTCGTCATCCGGTCGCGGGCCGGTCTTCCGTCCCACCCGGGTGAAGGCCGCACCGATGCCGTAATAGTTGTCCTGTGTCCATCGCTCGAAGGGATGGTTGTGGCACTTCGCACACTGGATCCGAATGCCCAGAAACAGTTGGGCGGTCGTTTCGGTGGCGTCGGTCGGCTCGCGACTGGCCCGCCAATAGTTGGCAGCCGGGTTCTCGAACACACTCCCGGACGCGGTCAGCAGTTCGCGGGCGAATTCATCCATCGGTGTGTCGGCGAGGATGCCCTCGTAGATCCAACGATTGAATTTGGCGACGCCGGCCGGTTTGAGCTTGCTGCTTGTGGTGCGAAGCACGTCCGCCCACCGGAGCCCCCAGAAGGAGGCGTGGTCCCGCGTGTCGACAAGCTGCTCGACCAATCGGCTCCGTTTGTCGTCGCTGCTGTCGTCAAAGAAAGACTGCGTCTCGACCGCTGAAGGCAGACGACCAGTTGTATCGAAATAAGCGCGGCGGATGAATTCGTCATCGCTGCATCGGCCCGACGGCAGAATCCGGAGCTGCTCCAGCTTTTCATCGATCAGCAGGTCGATGAAGTTGGCCTCCTGAGGATCGTTCCACGCGAAGCCGGGGATGTCGTCCAGGAAGGTGAGATATGAGGTATCCATTTTGGCGAGATAACGCGCCAAGATGGCGGCTTCTCCGCGCCCCTGTTTCTCGACCAGGCCGTCGGCATTCACCTTCGCCACGGACTCATTAGACGATGAAAAGTCGGTCAGCGCGGTGATGTCCTGGACCGATCCGTCACTGAATGTCCCCATCACGATCAGCTGTTGCCGCTCAGCCCCATCCTCAAACAGCCGCTTGCCGGGTGCGATTTTGACTTCGAGGAGTTCCGCGGCGGCGTCCGAATCGAGCTGGAGGCCTTCGGCGACCCACTGGCGTAGAACCATGTGCGGGGCGTCGCCGGTATGCAACCGCTGCCCTCCGCCGTGTGCCACCTGCATCAGTGGCTTCCTGAGGATCAGCGAGCTGTCCGGATCCATCACGTTCGTGCGGCGGCCGAAGTACTCCGTCCGCAGCGTGTGAATGTCGAGCACCGGATCATAGCCACGCAACGACAGGCGAAAGCCCCCCTTACCGGAGGGCGAACCGTGGCACGCCCCCGAGTTGCAACCGGTCTTCGTTAGGGCGGCGAGGACTTCTGCCTGAAAGCTGACCGGCGCCGCTTCGGCCGTCCGCGTCACGGTCACGGGGACCTCGGCGGCCAAAGAGCCGAACGTCGCCGTCACGGTCGCGGCGCCGTCCGCCACAGACCGGACGATGAACTCATCAGTATTTGCGATCGCTTCATCAGACGACGCAAACTGGGCCTCTCCCGTCAGGTCCTTCAAGCTGCCGTCCTCGTACTCGCCGGTCACGATGATCCGCTGCACGGCTCGCGGCCCGATGAGTGCGACCTGGTCCGGTTGCACCAGCAGCCGCACCGGAGTGAGGCTCACCTCTTCCGCGCGAGCCGCCGCTCCGATCAGGAGAAAACAAGTTGTCCAGCAACCGATGCTACGTGTGAAGGTCATCACCATTCTGCCCCTGAGATGCATCGTTGGAGATTGAAACCGTTGAAGACTCGAAGCCGGAAAACATTCACGACGGCAAATCATTCATTCTTGTTCGCAAATCCGACTTTTCTCGTTCCCAAACTCAGTTCGGGAACGCACGCGCTCGAAACTCCGTTCGCGCACTGACGAACAGCTTCACAGATCATACGTCCCCATGCCGGAGATTGGGAACAAGCCAAGTATCCCTACCAAATCCGCTGACGGCAACCATCCGCACGCGATTGTCGCTGTTATGCCTCACTGTCGTGCTTCACTGTCTGTCATGCTTCACTGTCTGTCGTGCTTCACTGTCACTCAACCGTAATCTTACCAAGACCGGCCGAAGCCGTCACTTGGTCATTGCCCACGGCGGCTGCTTTGATGGCCATCTCCGTAATTTCCCCCGCCCCGGCTTCGGTCGTCGCCGTGAGCACAACTTCCGCCGAAGACTGGTCGGCGGGTATCACCACTTCAGCGGCGCTGACCCCTGCGGGCAGCTTGTCCACCGTCAATTTGATCTCTCCGGACAGCGCCGGATTTCGTTTGACGTCGATTTTGACGCGGAGTTCCCCCTCGCGCTTCAGCACACGATCGCCGGGGTCGGCAGCGACGGTCAGCGGCGTCTCCAGACGATAGTTGATCGGGGCGGCGATCGCCGTCTGCGTTGCTTTGTCTTTCTTATGGGTCCCCCGCAGAACAACCGTAAACGGTCCCGCCGGCGACTTCGCCCCAGCGGTCAGCTCCAGGGTGACTTCATTCGCCCCCTTGGGGATTGGCTGCAATTTGAGGCTGACGTCCGCCGGGAAGGCCGCCTTGTCCAGCACAGCGGCCAGTTCAATCGGCTCGTCGATCGCCTCGCCTCGTTGCACGACGACTTTGACGGTTGTCTTGAGATGTTTGCCGAGCACGACTTCCGCCGGCTCGACCGACAGGCTGAAGGAAGGTGCCGGCGCGGCGGCGGCGGCAAAAGCTTGGGTCACGTTCTGGGGAATCACCGATACTTGGCTCCACCGGCCGCGCAGCGTGTTGGTCAGCGTCGCGATCTCCCGAATCTCAGTTCCGCCCACTGTCGCCAGGCCGACAATTCGCACTCCGTCGAGAGTGGCCGCCGTCGTCGCTCCCTGCGGAGCGCGAACCGTCAATTCGCCGGCCGCCATTCCCGTTCCAATCTGCGTCGGCAACGCCTCCCAGCCTTCCGGGAGGCCTTCGGCAGTCAGCCGAATCGCTCCGTTGTATCCCGCGCGGACCACATTCACCGTGATGCCGCCGACGCCGCCGGCGGGGATATTCAAATGGTCGGCGTTAACCGACACATCGAACCCGGGCTGGAAGGGACCGGCCTCAATGCGATAGGCGTACCGCGGTCCGCCCCGCCCAAGCAGGTCTGATGCGACGAGCACGTAGTCTCCGTCAGCATTGAAAGTGTAATCGAGACTCCCTTCCGCGGTCTTGGCGTCATCGACTCTCGCCACTTGCTTGCCGGCGGTGTCGAGTAACTGCAGCACCAAATCGGTCGGCGCGGCCCGGTCGCGGGTCACACCCGTGAAGACAAACCGTTGTCCTTTCTTCGCGGCGAACCGGTATCGGTCGATGTCTCCGGGAGACTCGAACCGTCCGTTGAATTGAGCCCCCAGCGGGACCACGTTGGCCTGCGGGATGGTATTGTTCGGTTCGGATTCGAGGAACTCCTCCGCGTCACCGACGGACACGATGCCGAATCCGCTCGATTGCCCCTCCGGCCGGCGTGTGCTCACGGCGAACCACGAGTGGGGCCAGTCAGCCGGAACATCGGCCCAGGCGGGACTCGCATCGCCGACAGCGATGCCGGCAAAATCGATCCGCGTTTGCTGTCCCCGGCGGACCCCCATCGGCAGCGGGACGTTGAGACACGGAAAATCGCCGATCCGCAACCGATATATGTGTTGCGCCCCTCCCGCGTAGCCGATGTCGCGAACCTCGGCGAGGTAGGTCCCATCCGTCTCAAAACGGTATTCCAACTGGGCGTCGCCGCTGAGGCCTTCCGCGTCATCCGAGTAGGCCAGTTCCCGACCGTCAGCATCGTACAGGAACAGGGCCGGATCAAGCGGCGACCCCAGCCGCCGCGCGAGTACCTCAAACGACACCCGCTGCCCGGCGGCCGCTTCGAACCGAAAATAGTCTCTCGAAAGGTTGTCGACATGGCCGTCCACCGCACAGGGCAGGGTGAGCGACTGCGCCGTCTCGGCCGACTGATTCCCGGCACCCTCCGCGACACTCGCGAGATCATCAATGACGATCAGCTGCAGATCGCTCACCCCTTCGGGCGAGATCACGCGGATCGCCTGCAACGAAATCGGAGCATCCTGCGGCACGTCGACAGCGAACCGGGCGGACCCGGCTTCGGCCTTTGCCGGGGCGATGGCCGGTCCCCAGCTTGTCCACAGTTGGGTCACGGTGCCGAGATGCTGTCCGCCGATGACAATCTCCACCGACTGGCCCGGACTGATGCCCCGCGGCGAGACCGACGTGATTGACGGTGCAGCCGCCTGAAGGCTCGTCGCCGGGCCAAGCACCAGCAGCGACCAGCAAAGATGTCTGCACACAGCGAGACCAAAGCAATTGTGGAGGGACATAGGCTCACACCAGGAAGGATGCTCACTCAGGCGAGGAAGCCGGCGGGACCGATTCGCGACTCGCTCGCGGAATCGTTTTCATTTGCGGGTCGGGGGAGGGACGTGCGGACATTGGCAGACGCCCTGCCGCAACTCTTGGGTTCGTTTTCTGAGGACGTCCCATCATAACCGACAGGGAGCACCAGATTCAAAGGCAGCACCCCGCAATCCGCAACCGAAGTGCCCCCGAGCTGTTCAAACATAGCATGCGCCAACAGGCCGGCACGCCGCATCCCACCGGAATCCGCCCCCCCTTCGCGATCTCAACCCGCTTTCGCAATCAGAGCCGCACCATCCCATCCATCAGAGCCCGGAGCGTTAGCGACGGGTCAACACCCACGGGTCAACGCACGGCTCGTCCAGCATTGGGCGAACGTCAGCGTGGTCAGGTCGTCCTTGAGGCTGTTGAGCCGGCCCCGCTCCATCTCCTTGAGCCGGTACAGGCCGTCGTACGTGTACAGCCAGGTAGCCAGGTAGGCCCGGCTCTGCCGGACGACGGTTCACATTCAACGCTCAATCCGAGTTGTGTCCGGCGAAGCCGGACCTACCTGGCTCAAGCATGGCCTCGTTGATCGCGTGTGTGACTGGCCCTGGTCGTCATTCCATCGCTACGTCGCAGGCGGCGAGTATCCGATCACGTGGGGGAGTGCGAACGAGTGGTACGGTGATGAGTTCAAACATTTCGAGTGATCCGTCTAATCGATTGGAAGGCGTAGGGTGCGTGCGCGCTGGTAAACGTGGTGCGTTCATTTCGTGTGGAACGGTGAACATGATTCAACATCCATCCCGCGATCCAAACGCACCATCGATCAACGACAACGCACCCTACCCGGCTGGCTGGATTTCGAGAGTTTGTTCGTAACAGTCCCGGCTTGACCCACTCACTCACGTGCCCGCTCACTCACTCCTCCGCGTCCGGTAGAGTCGAGATGTGGCGCGGTGGCATCGTTGGATGCTCCGTTTCCACATCCCGCTCGTCGAACCGGACGTGCGGATTTCCCGCATCCGGCTCTCGTTCGGAGTCAATCATGTGTTCGCCCACGGGAGGTT
>JAJDEI010000159.1 GCA_029259845.1 Planctomycetaceae bacterium
CTTTGGTCGGTTTTGAATCGTCCCGCCCTTCGAGATAGCCTGCGACCGTCGTCCGGTGGATCCCCAACTCGCGGGCGATCCGCCGATTCGACCAGCCGACTTCATGCAGAGCAAAAATCGCTTGAGCCTTGTCCATTCCGAGTTGATTCGCCATTTGTCGCCTCTCTTCGGTCGTGTGTGAACTACCGAGAAGGCGTAACGGCAAATCCCTTCCGTCTCAAAATGGTCGGTTTTCAACTGCCCTTTCATGGTCGGTTTTAGGTCCCCGGTGACAGCAAGTCCTTTCGAGAGAACGAGGTGATCGTGGAAACATCCACGATACAGCGCGGATCGAATCAGTTGGCGAGCGAATTGGGAAGACTATTTGGCTGGTCTGGCGTGTTGCAGGCAGAGGTCGACCAGATCAGTGAGGTTTGCTTCGCCCACGCACATTACGGTGTCTGCTCCACCCCAATAGATTTTCACGGTTCCATCCGGCTCGGGGACCGCACCGCAGGTGAACACCACATTGTGCACATAGCCTGTGACTTCCCACGGTGCTTCGGGTTGCAGAATCCATGAATCGCCAACGCCAATCATCTTCGCCGGATCGGTCAGAGCATGCAGAGCAACCCCCAGGCGATAGACTGATCCATCCATGGTTTCGAAGACGCCGTGGTAGATGGAAAGCCAGCCTCCTTCTGTTTTGATCGGCGGTGCTCCAGGACCAATCTTCATTTCGTCCCAGTGGTAGGGTTCGGGCTTCATCACAAGCTGTGACTCACCCCAGAAGACGAGGTCGGGCGAATACGTGATCCAGATCGACCAGGGTGAGATTTCGGAGTGAGGGCGGTCAAGCCGGGCATAAAGTCCGTTGAACTTTTCCGGGAAGATCACGGTGTTGCGGTAATCTGCCTGAGTAATCAACGAGACTCGCTCCAGTTGAACAAAGTCCGACGTCTTGGCGAGTGCAATGCGCACTCCGTTTCGCGAATAGGCGCTGTAGGTGATGAGATAGTCGTCGTCCACTTTCGTGACACGAGGATCTTCAACGCCGAATGCTTCGTATTCAGCGAATGGGCCGTCACGCGCTGGCGTAACAAACGGTTTGGGGTCGGCCACGAATTTGAAGCCATCTCGGCTGCGAGCCAAACCGATGATCGATCGCCCGGTTCGCAGGTGCGAGCGGAACAGCATGATGTACTCGTCGCCGTGTTTCACAACCGCCGCGTTGTGGACGGTTTCGACCGGGTACGGAATATCGGCTTTGGTCAAAATCGGATTGCCCGAATACCGCCTGACGAGTTCATCAGTCATCGTCGCCGCTCCGCTTCCTGCTGAAAGATGGTTTCGTAGACTCGTTCGTATCCTTCAACCATTGTGTTGATGGAAAACCGTTGTTCGACGTTTCTACGGCAGGCGGTGCGATCGATTTCTGGAAGCCTATCCAAAGACTGCACCGCTTCGTCGACGTTGTTAACGAGAAACCCGGTCCGTCCGTCGTCGATGACTTCGCAACATGAGCCGAGATCCCTGGCGATCACCGGCACGCCAGCGGCATTAGCTTCGGCCAAAACCAGTCCGAACCGCTCCGGGATCGTATTCAGATGCAGCAGTGCTCGCGCACGGGCGAAAAGTTCGTTTTTTCCCACGACATCGACGGCTCCGATGTAGCGAATCCGTTGATCGTCAAGGTGTGGTTCGATCTGTTCGCGGAAGTAGCTCCGATCCTGAATGATGCCAGCGATGATGAGCGGAATTCCGCTAAGTTGCGACACCTCGATCGCCAGATGAACTCCTTTGTCCGGATGAATCCGCCCCAGAAAGATCAGGTCCTCGCCGGGCGATGCTTGCAGCGGGTACAGAGACAAGTCGATTCCGTTATAGACGGTGGCGAGATAATTCAGTCCGGGTGCGCGGTCGGATTCGCTGATGGAGACAAAGTTGCCATCGCTGTATTTCTGGTACACAGGCATGATCTTCGGCGATGAGAAGCCGTGGATCGTGGTCAATACTGGAGTCTTCACCAATCTTGAATAGCTCAACGCCATAAAGTCGTAGTGACTGTGAATCAGGTCGAATTCATCAGCACGTTCAAACACTTCGGAGATGTGCAGATACTCAGAGACTTTGGGATCAAGAGTGGAATCCTCTTCATAGCCTTTCTCTGCAACCGCTTGCAGACGGGCGGCCGTTACGGAATCGCCAGTGGCGAAGAGCGTCACATCCCAGCCTCGCGCCACGAGTCCTTCGGCAATGTTGCTGGCAACGGTCTCCCATGCTCCGTATTGACGCGGCGGCGTGCGCCAGGCAACCGGCGACAGGACGGCAATTCGGTTTTTCGTTGTCATCGTCGGCATCAGGTCGTTTCAGGTTCCATTGCCGCCAGGACATCAGCAACGGGCACGGTAGCGAATCCAGTCGCGTGGTCCGCCATCGCATAGGGGATAATCAATTCGCTGCCGTGAAGATGGGCGCCACAGGTATAGACAACATTGGGAACATACCCCTCACGTTCGTTGGCGTTGGGACTCAGCAGCGGCTCGCGAAGACGTCCGATCACCATGCCGGGATCCTCAAGGTCCAGCAGAAACGCACCGATACAGTATTTCCGCAACGGGCCAACGCCGTGACTCAACACGAGCCAGCCTGCATCGGTTTCGATCGGTGAGCCGCAGTTTCCAAGCTGGACCAGCTCCCAGGGAAAGACGGGCTTCAACAGAATCTGTCGCTGATTCCAGAAATGGATGTTGTCGGAAAACATGAGCGAAATGCTCTCGTTGTCCTGTCGCGACAGCATGGCGTATCGCCCGTTGACCTTCCGCGGGAACATGGCCATGCCTTTGTTCTTTGCGGCCGGCCCGTTCAACGTGATGAAACGAAACTTCAGAAAATCAACCGTTTCCACCAGTTCCGGCATGATGACTTTGCCATCGAAGGCGGTGAAGGTCGCATAATAGATGTAGCTGGCGTCATCGTTTTGAAATCGGACGAACCGAGCGTCCTCGATGCCGTTGCTTTGTGTCGGTGTGGCCGGAAACAGGATTCTTTCGGACAGTTTCTGTTCCGGTTGAAACTGAACCTCGTAGTTCGATCGGGCCAGCATCAAGATTCCCAGAGCGGTACCTTGATCACGCTGCAGGACACCATCCGACTGGCGTTCCATTTCCACTTCAGCGTCAACGCTTTGTCGCAGTTCGACTGTTGAAAACTTCTCCCGAAGCCTGCCCATGACCCGACCCGTGAAATCGCTGCCCAACCCAAGCTCCTGCAACTTCCGCAAGAACAACCCCTTTTCATACTCCGAATTTGGGATCTGGCGGGGTTCGGTCAGCAGGTGGGCTGGATCAAGAACTTCAATCCGATTGTCCGCGTGGATGATCCCCGTGCGAAACGTGATCGAAGAGATGTGGCCTTCACCCGTAGCCCTGAGACTCAGAATGAAGCGAAGAGCCCCGGGTGCCAGATTGGTCTGATCGGTGTGCGGTACGATGGAAGGGTTAAACAACGCTGCGGATTCGAGTGAATACTCGGCGAGAAAGTACGAGCCGATCAACATCCGTCGGGCCTCCGAGAGACCTTCCTCCGAATCATGTTGCTCTCGGACATTTTCGAATCGCTCCAGAAACATCCGCTGAATTTCCTGGTGTCGCTCTGAGAACTCAGCCGAGACCTCGTCAAGAAGAGGGCCTACATCACCTTCCGGAATCGCCATGATGCGCGCGATCACTCGACCGGAACGCTGCGAATCTCCGGGGCTGAAGGGCCGCAGCAGAACTCGCGTTTGATCGGGATGGAGGACGGTGCCTGTGCGTTTGAGACGGATCGCTGTTTTGTGCATTGAGGCGTAACTGTCTGGGCCTGAAGGAATCGAGTTCGGAGTGGCAGACTCGCGGGACGGTGAATCGGAAAAGAAGCCCGACACCACTGGGATCCACCCAGTGGTGGTGAGATCACCGGCCGTGTCGCTTGCGATCAAGTTGCGTGCATTCTCGCATGACACGAGCCACGCAGATCCAAATGCATCAGGCTTGGTTCTTCTTATCGTTTTTCGCTTTGCGCTTTTCCTTGGGGGTCATCATCGCCTTCTTCTGCTGTTCTTTCTTGCCTTTGTCTTTACTTCCTTTGTCACCCATTGCGATTTCTCCCAGGTTAAAACAAATAACGTGCTTCGTTGCCGCATACGGTCGTCAGTGGACTAATGATTCCTTGTGCAACTTCAGCGACTCATCAGCCAACGATGACACGCCGTGCGTGGTGATTGAATCTCGCTGCAATTCCAGCGCGAGCACTTCCGTCCATAGGTATGCCAACGTTGATTCCGCACCCTGGTTTCGGTTGACTCCGGTGGACTCCAGTCCATCCAGACATCCTCCTGATTCCGTGTCGGCCATCGCATATTGCAGGCTGTTCTGTCCGCAGAACCAACTGTGTGCCTTCTGAAATGTGACCAAGTACTTCTGGTCGTGCCTCAGTTGCAGAGCTGTCATCGCAGCGGCTGCCATCGTTGACGCTTCGACCGGCTGCTGGCCGTAACGCGATTGTTCGGCGTGTTGAGCGTTCCATCCGTCGTTTCCGATGGGCCAGAGGATCTTGTCTGTGGTGGTCGTTGCATCCAGGAATGCGAAGGATCTTTCGGCAATGGAAAGGAATTTTTCATCCGACCACCGTTCGGCCGCATCGAATAATGCGTGAGGCAGGACAGCGTTCGCGTAGGTCATTAGTGGTTCGAACCATTGCCAGTTCGAATGCTGCGAATGGTTCCACGCGTCGACCAAACGATCGACGGAATGCCGTGCAACATTCTCCAGCGCATCAATGTTCGCAACATTGGCACGCGAGAGAACGGCCCATGCCTGAACGACATAGGCGTGCGCTCGCAGGCTGGTGAGGCTGGCAAGCACAGGGATCGCACTGTCAATGAGTTCGCGAGAGAGGGAGCGGAATCCCTGAGGCAGATCACTCATCAGGACTTCTGCCAATGCGAGCACGGCCTGCCCCTGACAGTCGCCGCATCCTGTGTCGTCCAGCCATTCCCGCTGATAGCTCATGAAGTTATGGAATCCGCCGTTCGCGCAACGAGCGTGTTCCAGGAAACTCAGATAACACGTGACTCGTTCGAGCATGCGTTCATCTGATTGTTCGACAAACAAACGAGCACAGAGTCGGAGGGCCCGCGCATTGTCGTCAGTCGTATAGCCGCTCTCTCGTCGGGGGACGCTATAGATCGCGTGTTGAATAATGCCCGTGTGGTCCGTCATGCGGTCAAGGTGATTCAGGGGCGGGCAACTGCTGGCGTGCATTAAATTCCTTTTTGTAAAGTTGCAGGAGGCAGTTGACAGTTTGTGAGCGTCGAACCAATGGGAAGACGCTTGCTCACGGCATCCGTGTTCGGTCTGGCAACACGGGTGAACAGATCCAGATACTTTCGCCCGACATTCGGCCAAAACATTGCTCGGGCATATTGGTAGGCTCGACTGCGAGTTCGCGACAACAGGTCTGGGTTGATGAGCAATTGCAAAGTTGCGTCCGCCATGGCCGCACTATCGGCGAACGGAACCAGCATGCCTCGACCATCTGCCAGGACTTCTTCCGCGTACAGGTACGGCGTGCTGACAACCGCGCCCACCGTCGCCATTGCATAAGCCATGGTGCCGCTGGCAATCTGATCCTTGCCTGGATACGGAGTCACGAACACATCACACGACTGCAGATGTGCGATCAGTTCCGGAAGTGTCAAGTATCGGTTGATGAACCGAACATTGCTGCCAACGTTGAGTGAATCGGCCAGCTTCACCAGACCTTCGCGATAGGCTTCCCCGCATTCACGTTTAACCTGAGGATGAGTGACTCCAACGATCAGATACAACGCATCCGGACACGTGGCGACGATACGCGGCATCGCGCGGATCATGTGTTCCAGGCCCTTACCGGGATTGATCAGCCCGAACGTGCAGATGACCTGCCGATCGGCCAGTCCCAGCCCTTCGCGATGACTCCGATCGCGAGAATGGGAAACAACGGGAACGCCGTGCGGAATGACTTCCACTCGTGATCCACACACTCCGTACACGTCGGTGAGCAGCCCAGCGGCGATGTCGGTCATGACAACAACGCCTTCGCTGCGAGTTGCCAGGTCACGGATCAGCCGCCGTGGTGTTGCTTCAGGCTTCGTCAGCAGTGTGTGAAACGTCGTCACAATCGGCTTATCGCAGTGGTTCACGAAGTCCATGATCCGACTGCCCCAGGAATCAGGATAGAGCCCAAATTCGTGTTGCAGGCTGACGACGTCACAGGGACCGTCGTTCGCGACTTCCGCTGCGCGCCGATACGCGTCGGGGAGTTCGTTGTCGATCACATGGACAATCCGCGAATTCTTCCTCGAATGCTGATGAAGTTTCTGAATCGCGGCGATCGACGAGACGGTCTCGCCAGCGGCCAGGTCGACGGTATCCGCAGAATCCTTCGTGAACGTGGCCAAGCCGCACTCTTCGGGGGGATAGGTCGCGAGAAATAAGGGTCGAACACATTCCATGGGTTACCTCTCTGGCTTAGGCAGCATTGGGGACAAAATCCCCTGGGGGCTCGGTTGTCTGATCCAGCAACTCCGTACGGAGGACGTTCACAGACGGCGGTGCGTCAATTCCAAGTCGCACCTTATTTCCCCGTATCTCCAGGACAGTGACGACAATGCTGTCGCCAATTCGGATACACTCCATCGACTTTCGACTTAGGACAAGCATGACTCCCTTCCTGGGTTAGCGAGATATCTCGTGCTTCGACACGTGGCTGGTGGCCGAGTGGCCCTCCGTGATGTTTTGCCTGAGGGTCTCTGCTTCTTGCTGACTTGGACTTCGATTTCACGGAAGCCTTGTCAGCGCTGTTGAGATGGACGATGTGCGAAAGACTCCCGTTGCGGGCATTGGCGTTTTTTCACGCCGTTCGTTGCGAAGGCCGGATTGTCGTTTTGCACGGAGCTGCCCTGCGCGAAACGCTTCAGCGATGGCTGAGGGGATCAGAGCTTCTGCGAGCACGACCGCAGCACGGTGTTCCTGAGTGAGCGCGATCATCTGCTGTTCCCGCGAGACAGCCATGGCGCGGCGTTGTTCGGCATGCGCACGCGCGATTCGAATGTCCGCCTCAGCCTGATCGGCTTGCAGCTTGGCTCCGATATTCTCCCCCACATCGATGTCAGCGATGTCGATCGAGACGATGTCAAATGCGGTCTGAGAATCCAAACCTTTCTCAATCACCTGCCTCGTGATGAGCAATGGATCGGCAAGAGCATCGCGGTAGCTGTCGCAAGATCCAATGGCCGAGACGATGCCCTGACCAACACGAGCGATCACAGTGGACTCCGTCGCACCACCAACAAGCTGGAGCAGATTCGTCCGGACCGTCACCTGGACACGGACCTGGAGCTGAATTCCGTCCCTGGCGATGCCATCCAGAGTCTTCCCGTGTCCACTCTCGGGATTAGGGCAGCTAATGACCTTGGGATTCACACTGACCTGCACGGCCTCAAGGATGTCGCGACCGGCAAGATCGATGGCCGCTGCTGTGTTCCAATCGAGGGCGATGCCAGCCCGCTGAGCGGCAATCAAGGCCAGGGTGACACGTTGCACGTCTCCCCCAGCGAGATACTGAGCTTCAATGGCGTTGGTGGAGAAGTCTGACAGGCCGGCCTGCACGGCCATGACCTTACACCGCACAATGACTTTCGGATCCACCTTCCTCAGAGACATCAGGACCAGAGACAACAGCCCAATCCGCGTCCCCGTGACGTACGCCTGCAGCCAAAGTGAGAAGTATCGGCTGGCAACATACAGCAACCCACAAAAGAGCAGTCCTCCAACGGCGATCACAACATTTGTTGTCATGGTTGGCCACCATCAGATGTCGGTGGGCGTGCTTGGACGGCGAAGACGAGTCCGCAAACCCCCAGATCTTTTCGTTCGAGCCGTAAGATCCTGCACCGCGGGACCATTCTCTGACCAAGCTGGACGCGACTGACCAGTTCCATGATTTCTCCTGTTCCGAAGTGATTCATCCGATTCCACTCCGTCGATCTGCGCAGAATTAGACTGTTGCCACGTTCGGTGAGGCGCTGATCTCCACGCCCCTTTGTGAATGCAAAAGCCGTAGAGTTTAAAAACAGCCGAATTGTGGATGAGACGGGTCACAGAAACTCAAGCCAGCGGTGGCCATTGATTGAACCGTCCTTGTTGCTCGATCGTAATGACTTCCGACACCGCGATTTTGAATTCCTCAGACATCCGTTTCCGGGATTGCTCCAGACTTGAACCGGCATTCTGCTCTTTGATGAGCTTAAAGAAGAGTTCTCTTCGGTTTTCACTTGCAAGCTGACAGCTCATTCTGACATTCCGCCTTGATTGGATTGGCTCGATCATTTGTTCGACGTCGTTTCGCGAAAAACTGGCTCGTCCGCGCACAGGGCAACGTCGAATTGCCCGCATAGACTGGACGCCTCTTCGGACGCAACAGCCGCGAGGGTGATCCACAACTGGGACTATCGGACACCAAACGCTCCCGCGCCGAATCCGTGGCAGCCCTGATCATTCCGGCTTTGTCTTTTCCATGGTTCTCGAACGTCGCTCGCGCGCTTCCCCCTTCTTTCGCCCAGGAGTCTTGACACGTCGGTCAGCAGTCGAATCATCGGTACTGACACCGTCAAGTTCTCGGCAGCGCTCGCGGACGGATAGAAACGACATTCCGTCCTCTCGCTCGTATCGCTCGGCGCGGATGAACCAGAACGCTAATCCGCCGGTGTTGTGACGCGCCGATGGTGTGCCAGTACGCGTGGCTCGAACGCCAAGTGAACCCTTTCGGCCGGTCTTCCGCCATCCGCGACTCTGCATGATCATTCGCACCACAACACCAATCGCCTGCCGGAATCGTTTGCTCCGACTGGCATGGATCTCACTCAAGAACCGATCAATTTCCGGTTGCGATTCCAACTCCCGAACCACCCCGGCTAACGGGGATCTGTCATGGTGGATCTCCGCATCCTCCATCCGTCGTTGACGATCAGCATCGCTGAAGAACTCAATGACCGCATCAAAAGGCATCTCAGAATCATCCACCACGTCGACGAACGTTCTGCCCTGACGATCCTCAAGAAAAAGTTCCTGCGTAATCATGTTATGTGCCATTTGCTGCAGCCTCCCAGTGAACTCGTAAAGACCTTGAGATACAATAACAGCAGATGCAAAATTTGCAAGTGCAAATATAGCGTCCGCCTTTCGCTTCGGTAGACCGACAAAATGATATCTGTTTTGAATGCACGCAAGAGATGCAAAAGACAGCGGGGTGAAACAGGCCAAAGACGTGTCACCTCGGACTATTGAGTCATCCTGCGATTCAACGTCGACCTGGGATCACCCCTAACCACTCCCCTTGCAGGTTGTGAAGTCCCGCCGATGTCGTCAACCCGATTACTGGGAGTCGGCAATCTCCTGCCGCGCCTAAACGGTGCATCAAGCGACCAATGACGACCCGTCCGTGGTCAATTTCGGATATTCCTGAACTTGCTTCGGTCACATCGGCCTGGGTAGTCGAGCGCTTTTCATGAAGCTGCATCGGTGTTCACGACCGACGCGCGAACGGACAATCGGATAGTGCATCGGTCACATCGGCGAATGGCACTTAAGTTTCCGCAACGTCTTGCGATGAAATGATATAGCGAAAAAGGCCTCGCTTGCGTAAATGGGGTTTGTGAGAACAACCATCTACCAACAAGGAGGCCCAAGGATGGGTTATTCTAACCAAGGACGGTTACGGCAACAGATTGGTTTTTTGCGACGTCAGTTCCT